>JAIULZ010000072.1 GCA_022565805.1 Balneolales bacterium | reverse complement strand
TGCTCCGGCGTCGAATACGAACAAAATAGAAGGTTTTTCAAAGCCTTCTATTAAACGCTGCGCACCGAGCGTAGCGATACCCACTAAGTGAAATTTGCCTTTGATCTGCGTTGTCTGTGTAATGGTTTACTCAACGTACTCAGTTACATTTTCGTTACTATTTCGCAGACACCTTTACTAAAACCGGGGCCCGTCGCTTTCGGGTTGAGTTTCTTTCATTCTAAAGAAGAAAACGGTGATAGAATGGTTTTATGAAAGCAGCAGAGAACGTGAATGCTACTCTTATTTAATCTAAAAAATCGAGCCATTAATCGCATGATTTAAAATTTTATTCCCGTTTGTTGTATACTTCGAGAATTTACAGATTGCATGTAATCGGAATAGGGCAATTTGAAGGTTGTAACATTTAATGCCGCAGTCTGTTAGGTCTTCAGATGCTTGCGACCTGAAATTTTTTATCAAGTATGGGAAACGAAATGAAATGAAGTACTAAATAAAAATCTCTTTCGTGAGCTCTGTATTAAAATCGAAAAACCTGATCGTGGCAAATTCTTTTAATTTAGCAGTAAATGTGCTTATCGACTCTTTTTTATAATGTGCTACAAACAAAAAAGGCAACCCTTAAAAGGCTGCCTTTATATAAGTAGTTAAGCGGGTTATCTCGACCGCTTATCCTTGTATTTTTTTAGTTGACGACTCATATTGTCGATGGCTTTATTAAGAGCCTGCTCGTAAGTTGGGGCTTTTTCGGTTGCCTGCAACAGATCTCCTTTAACTTTCACAGTAAGTTCTGCCGACTGAGGCTCGTCGTGATCTTCAGTGGGCTGCATAATGATATCGCAGTCGAGGATTGAATCGTAAAATTTGTTCAGCTTTTGAACAGCCTCAACCGAATGGTTGTGAAGCCTTTTGCTGGCTTCGAAATGTCTCGCGGTGAATGAAGTATTCATGTTTTAGTCCTTCGTCTTTTTAATAATTGGAATTCTGTGAAATGTAATTTGTATCCGATTAGTCGAATGGCTCTCTGCCTATAATATAGCACATTAACTATATTCTAATAGTGATATTTCGAAAGAAGGTATCAAAATTTGAAACAGTTCTTAAAAGAAAATTCAGTTTGTATGATGTAAGGCTACCTTTTAGCTGGCAACCATAGTGTCGCGATCCTGCAGGCTATGTATCGGTCGCCGAGCCGCCTCTGGGATGGGCTTTTTCGTACACCTTTCGCAGATGATCGGCTCCGGTTTGAGTATAAATCTGTGTGGTTGTTAATGCAGAATGGCCCAAAAGCTCTTTAATAACTCGAAGATCAGCGCCATTATTAAGCATATGTGTGGCGAAACTATGGCGCAGTACATGTGGCGACTTTCTTGTAATTTCTGTGCAAAGATCAAGGCTTTTCTTTACTAAACGGCGTACTGCAACGGGGTAGATCCGCTTTCCGGATTTAGACAGGAAAAGTGCTTTTCGGTCTGTATGAGATTCGCTTTGCCGGGCAATATTGCTTCTTACCTCTAGCCATTGGGAAATTGCGGACCGGGCTTTGTCGCCAACGGGTACGTATCGCTCTTTAGAACCCTTACCCATAACAAGCAGTAAGTCGCTTCCCTTTTGAACATCCAGAACATTAAGGGCTATTAGCTCAGATAAACGAATGCCTGTGCCATAAAATAGTTCCAGAATTGCAATTACCTGAAAGTCCCAGGCGGTTTTGCATGGCAGCTCGTCGAACATGCCGCCGAGTTCTGTTTGTTGAACGGTTACGGGCAGTTTTTTTTCAAAGCGGGGGATAGAGACCAACTCGGCGGGATTTTTGGTAGTATGGCCGCGTGCAAGTGCATATTTAAAAAAAGACTTAAGGCAAGAAACTTTTCTGCCAATGCTTCGTGGATTAATGCCAGAATCAGATAGATTACCCATCCATGCCCGAATGCTGTACCTGTTAATTTTATCGGGATCTTCTACAGATGAAGCATCATAAACGCTGAGAAAAAGTCTGAACGATTCAAGGTCTTTTTCGTATGCACGTATAGTATGCTCAGACATATTTCGTTCTACCCGCAAATAGGAAAGATATTTGGCAGTTATCCGGTCGAGCATAAGAGAGAATTTAAAAGTTAGTCTGGATTAGCTTTGTCGTCGCTATGCTTTATAGCATCGCCTTTCCAGCTTATATCCCTATTGGTAAAGTAATCGATTAAGGTAACAATACCCAGGCGCTGAAACCAGCCAACACCAATTACATGAGTTACCGAATACGAGATATCCCAATTCATCCAGCCAGCTAAAATCATTCGGTGAAGAAAAATGAACGTTATATTGAGCAATGTTAGCAGGATTACAATTGGTGGGAAATCCCAGAATGGAACAATAAGTAAAATAATAAATGGCAGAATAAATGTAATAAGGTGCAGAAAAGCCATCATAATAAAAAGAGGAATGTTGTAATCGAAACCAGCAAGAAAGTTTTTTCGGAATCCCTCAAACAATTCTTTTTCTGAAGTATACATGCGGCAGGAAACCGAGCCAACGCCACTGTACATCTTCATTCTGAACCCATGATCCAGTACTTCGCGTGCCAGGCCAACATCTTCTACAATGTCGTTTTTAACCGTCTCGTGTCCATCAATCTGCCGGTAGGTTTCTTTTCTGAAGGCCATAAATTGACCACAGGCAGCCGCAAAAAGATTTCTGAAACGTTTATGAAATAGTTCGGGCATCCAACGTGGTTTTCGCTCGGTATAAGCCACGGGCAAAAAGCCCAGCAGGGCATAATAAACCAATGGAACCAGGATTTTCTCCCAGGTTGTTTGCAGCTTTTGTTCCGGCCAAACGGTTATGAAGTCTACGTTTTTGCGATTAAAGGTGCCAACAAGTTTGTAAATAGTCTCGGGGTGCATCCACGTATCTGCATCTACAAAGAGCATAATATCATGAGTAGAAGCAGCTTTACTTAGTTGATGGCAGGCCCAGGGTTTGCCCAGCCAGCCCTTTGGCCTTGATTCGCCTTCTAAAATTGTGAGCCGGCTCTCATGTACTCGTTTATAAGTCTGCAGAATCTCGCCGGTTTGGTCTGTCGACCTGTCGTTTAGCACATAGATATGGAAATTATCGTAGGATTGGCTAAGCGCATGATCCATACATTTTCGGATATTGTTCTCTTCATTTCTTGCAGGAATACAAACGCCTACACTCAGTTCGCTATCATCAGACCTTTTTTCGGACTTCAGATTACTGAACTGGAAAAAA
The DNA here is from genome assembly GCA_022565805.1 of Balneolales bacterium. Classification (GTDB taxonomy): domain Bacteria; phylum Bacteroidota; class Rhodothermia; order Balneolales; family Cyclonatronaceae; genus Cyclonatronum. The sequence goes on along the minus strand of JAIULZ010000072.1, from coordinate 16,971 downwards.
TTACGGAGCAAAACCAGCGTTATCCCTGATAAAAAGAGAAGGCCTGCTAATAGCAGTGCTTCCAAAGCAGACATGTATCGTTTTGTGAGTTAAAATTTAAATTCCTGAAACTAATGGAATCTGTGAGCGAACGTTGCGATTGGTTTTTCCATTCTTTCTGCCTGATGCGGTCTTATAATACCACTACGAATCTCTGTATTCTACTTCTGCATATCCCGGGTTCTCATATCGTTAAGCAGCTTACTAATCAGATTAAGTTTTTTTCTTATTCGCAGGCAAGAAGACTTCATTAAATACCGTTTATAGGTTAGTATAAAACCATTTTAATTAATTTATTTATGTAACCCAGATAGCACAAATCCCAACATCTTTTATTTTTATGGGCTGATGAAAAGTCCTGCAGTTAACCGAACAATTCAGGTAATCCTAAAATTGTAAAAGTATTTTGAAATATTTCTCATTTGATGCCTAAATTAAGGCCTATGCAATTAACTTCCGATTTTATTTTTGATGCCCCGGCAGATAAACCCAAACCGGGCAGCTATGAGTGGTGGTATTTTGATGCAACCGATGAAACAGGGGACTGGCAATTTGTTGCCATTTTTTATGATGGCTGTCCTTTTTCGACACGCTATAACGCCAAATGGGAAAATAATGCGAAGGATGCCAGCGCTAGAGAGCATCCCGCTGTAACGCTTTCATTATACCATAAAGGAAAGACCGTTTTCTACTGCATGAGCGAGTACCGACCAAAGGATGCGTTTTTCGGCACGAACAATACTATTGAGGGCAGTAGCAGAATTACATTTAAGGTAGGTGGTAACCATATTGAGCTCTGTCGTTTGCCTGATGGTAATTTACGTCATACGCTGCTACTCGATAATTTATTACCATCTGGTGACGCTCTTTCCGGTAAAATTATTTTTAATTCAGCAGCCGAATTAACAGGCTTGTTTAAAAAAAATGGGTCTTCTAAGCAAGTTAACAGCCACGGATGGAATCTTACGCAGCCTAAAGCTAATGTAGAAGCAGATCTATGCCTTACTGAGGCGGGCAAAAGCAGGGAGATTCGCTGGGCAGGTACTGGTTATCACGATCACAATCTGGGTTCCGAGCCCATGAAAGAAGAATTTACAGATTGGTATTGGGGGCGTGTTCATTTTAAGCAACACACCCTCGTTTACTATCTGATGAATACAGACAACTTTTATAAGTATAAAGGGTGGTTAATTCATGATTCGGGAAGTATGGAAACAGTATTTGACGCTGGTAAACTGGACAATTTCTCCCGGAATCTTTTTTTTCTTAAAACAGCCCGAATTATTGAGCTGCAATCTGGCAGTGGCGACAGCTGCCTCATACAGCAAACCAAAATACTTGATTCAGGTCCTTTTTATTATCGTTTTTTAAGTGATGTACTTATTAAATCAGAAAAAAACGGGCTACTCGAAAAAGCCACTGGAATTACAGAATACATAAGGCCCGACCGCATTCACAGCCGCATCTTCTGGCCACTTGTACACATGCGTTATCATTATACAGACGCTCCTCACTGGGTACAAAAAAGCCCCACCTTGTTCCGCTGGACTTGGTAGAATAATTCTATATAAAAATTTATAAAACCCTGCAACCCATCATCATGGTGTCGTAGACCTGCTGGATTTGGTCAGACTCATAAATCATTTTTCCTTTAATATGATTTACCGGCTGATAGCTCATAACATAAGCCACATGAGCTGCCTCTATAGGTCTGTTTTTACGAAAACGACCTACAAGCAGAGGCGAAAACACATTCATAACTCCAATGCCGAGCTTTTCTTTCAGCCGAAACTCTTTCCGTTTCCCCAGTAATCCCGCCGGACGAAAAATGATGGTGCGATCGAAGCCTATTTTGGAAAAAGCCTGCTCGGTTTCGCCTTTGGTTTTTAAATAGAAGAAACCAGAATCTTTATTAGCCCCAATCGAGCTTACAAGCATAGCTGTTTTTGCGCCCCCCTGAAATGCCGCGCGGGCAGCCGAAACCGGAAGAGTAAAGTCTATAAAGCGGAACTTCTGCTTGCCACCCGCTTTTTTAATGGTAGAACCCATGCAACAGAAAAAGGTGTCGCAGGCAAATAAATGCGCATGTTCTTTAATTTCATTTAAGTCAAAAACGTGCTCTATCAATTTAGGATGGGTAACCCCGCAGGAACTGCGACCAATGGCGGTTACTTTTTCGTAAGCTTCGTTCTCGAGCAGATGAGCTAGTAAATGCGAACCCGTAAGCCCTGTAGCGCCAATTATTAAAGCTTTCTTAGCCATAGAAATATAAATTTTATTGATGAAAGATTGTCAACGCGTCAGATTTTCCAATGCGGTATATTTGGTTCTTTTACAGAAGCCCTTTCCACAAGATTATCGAATCGTAAACGAACTTCTGATTCCAGAATAGCCGTAATTTCTTTTTTATTTTCGGGCAGATTGTCTCGCTTTATGGGTGAGCCGATTTGAATAAACAGCCGCGGTTTAGAATTATACATCTGATGACTGTGCTGAATCAACGGCACAAGCTCTACGTGAGATTCCAGTCTCGTTTCCATATAACCTATACCCGACTCAAACGGACATATACCCAGCCTCGGGTTAGATATTTTACCCTCAGGATATAAATACAAACTCGTATTTCTCTCATTGTTTAGCCATTCGATACCATATTGCAGAGATTTAAGCGCAGAACGCGGGTCATCCCGATCTATAGAAAAACAGCCAATCCTGCGAAAAAAAAGGTACGAGTCGACCTGCTCCCACTCCATAACTGCTCTTGGACGCTGTTTTAAGGTTTTGTTATTCAGAATTAACGGAATGAGCGCATCCCACCAGCTATGGTGATTACCAAAATACAGAACCGAGCTGTTTTTACTGGGGATGTGCTCAGCATCCAAATAGACAGAATGAAAACAATGTTTTAGCAGATATCTTGAAAAATGATAAAAAAAATGAATAAAAAGCCGATTTTCTTTTGCCGGAATAAAGGCTCGTTCAATATTTTTTGTACTCATAGAATTTTGGAAAAAAACATTCTGAATCTAAATTCTTAATTTAGCAAGACCGGCAATCAGCAAATAAAAATATTATGATTACATCTGCCCCTAATTAGTTTGCTACTAACAATATAATCAATTTATGAGCGTAGGAGTTCAGATTAAGAAAATGGAAGATTTATTCTCAACTGTAGCAGTTCAAATTCAGCCATCATTAAAGACTGATAAAGTTTTCATGACATTTATAATCCTAACCAACAGCAGACTTTTTACTGAAAAGAAGCTTTCCTACCTTTTATGCGGACAAAAGGTAGCCAAAAACCGGGGAGTCGCTTCGCTTCCATATTTTAATGGTGAATGGTGAATGGTTCCAGAATGAACAGATACTGATAAGCACAAGAAAACTCAATTTTTAAAACTATACTTGCCAAGAGTAAATACATTAAATTCGCGTTAATGCTCTGAATGGTCCCCGAATGGTCGGGGCAGTTTTGGGGCAGGCAGGAGCGGGGCGCAGAAATTATATGCACATCAAAATGCAAAATTACGCTTAGAAACGTGATACCAATAGTACTGTCAGGCACAACCGATTTTGTAACCCCGGATAGGAGGACTCTGCGAAGCAGTGCGGTATCCGGGGATAAAAACAAAACACAAGTAAGCCCGAGCCGGGATGTCCTTGATATCAGTGAATCTGCCGAGGGCTAAATGACCGAGGGATAGAAGTTAGCGGTCAGTAGATGAGTTCAAAAACAGATTAGCATACCAAAACCAAATTGTAGGATTAAAATCACTTTTGCTGATCCCTCTATTCGAACTGCGAAAGTTGAGATTTGATTTATGAATGCCTTAAAAAATTAAGTAAACTTCGTGAACCTTTGAGTCTTTAAGGCTTTAATGCAAAATGAACCCGGTTTTAGCCGTGAAGACACGAGGTCACGAAGCAACATGAAAAATTCTTACTAGATAGATTTAAAATTTAGGTCGAGCGAGGGTGTCAACTATACTTTTGACAAAACCAGAGACTTTCTGGTTGTCAAATTCAAACAATTTATATCGAACTCAAGTTAAATAAGTACATACAATATTAAAATGCAGCAGGATACAGGTTCAAATTCGGCATCCGAAAAGGATGACCTTAGAAAATACGCTTTAGCACATTCCGGTAGGGAAAGTGAAGCGCTTCAGTTTATTGTTAAGGCTACATCCGAAGAGTTAGAGTACGACGACATGCTTTCGGGTCCTCAAGTTGGCGGTTTACTGCGATTGTTAATACAGACAGGTGGATTTAGCAAAATTCTTGAAGTCGGTATGTTTACGGGATATGCCACGCTTTCGATCGCAGAGGTTTTGCCCGACGATGGTTCTGTTACCTGTCTTGAAATGAATACGCTGTATGCTTCCGTAGCTGCGAGAGGTTTTGCCAAAGCCGGGTTGGGACATAAGATTACCGTAATAATGGGAAACGCACGTGAAACCGTGCAAACTATTAACGGAACCTATGATCTTATTTTTATAGATGCCGACAAACAATATTATCCCGAATATTACAAATGCGTGAAGCCACTTTTGAGAAAAGGCGGTATAATTGTAGCCGACAATGTGTTTTGGTACGGCGGCGTTTTAACTCTCGAAAGCAGAAAAAGTAAAGCTATTGACGAATTCAACGCTCTTGTAGCCGAAGACTTGGAAATGGAATCAGTAATGCTTGATATTAGGGATGGTCTGCTTATTGCAAGAAAAAAATAAACGATTTTAGAATCTTCTGTATTAATACAGTGGCACTAGTTACTTCAGCAGTTAAAATTGCGTATTTATTCTGCAATATTACCTGAATATAAATGCCTGTTGAGGCTGTTAAATCTATGTGGGTCATAATTAAGAGGCCGGCACCATTACAAATGATAATGAGGAAGACTGTAAATACTTTGAACGATTCGAAATCTAAGGCAACCGCCGAACAGGTTTATACTTTTTTGACAGAAGATGACGATAACGCATGTGAGGCTATTCCCGATTCAGCCTGCCATGAAGCTCCGGGAAATTTTTTGCTTAATGCGGGTAACGGGGCATCTACTAAGCTCGCCGAGCAGCTTGCGAGTCCGGGTCTTGTACTTCCCTGGATTTTATCGGCAGTAGGTGCGCCGGCAGCATTTAGCGGGCTGCTGGTTCCGGTTCAAAAGGCAGGATCATTGCTTCCTCAGCTTGCAGTGAGCAGCAAAATCCGAGCGTATCCGGTTAGAAAACATTTTTGGACTGCAGCCGGAACCTTGCAGGGGGTTTCGCTTTCTCTCATGGCTCTTGCTGTTTTGTTTTTGGAGGGCGTCGCCGCCGGGATTACTATTGTTACATTATTAGCCATTTTTAGTATGGCAAGCGGCATCGGATCTGTAAGTTTTAAAGACGTAGTCGCCAAAACCATACCTAAAGGCAAAAGAGGTACACTATTGTCGGTAAGAGCAACAGCAGGCGCTCTTCTAACGCTTATTGCCGGAACATATCTACACCTTTATGGCGGGGATGATGAAGCCCTCATCTTTTATTTTTATCTGTTAGCAGGCGCAGCTTTTCTATGGTTTCTGGCCGCTTTATTATTTCATGTAATCAAAGAGACAGAAGGCGCCACCGATGGTGCCCGCAATGCCATTCAGGAAGCTAAAGAAGGCTATTTAATAGTAAAGAAAGTACCAGGTTTTGCTCGCTTTGTTTTGGCAAGAGCGCTTATGCTCGGTCTTATGTTGATTATCCCTTTCTATGTAATCTTTGGACGAGACATTTTAGGGGAAGACATTGGGAGCCTTGGTGTGTTTATCCTGGCAAATGCGCTTGCAGGTCTGTTAAGCAGCTATTTTTGGGGCCGGTTTTCTGACAAATCAAGCAGAAAAGTTATGATATGGGGAGCTGCTGTCGGCCTTGTGAGCGTTTTTTGGGTTCTTTGCTTTCCGCTTTTACCCGACTACACTCAAAATGTGTATGTGTTTTCAGCAGCATTTTTTATTGCTGGCTTTGGTCAGACTGGTATTCGGCTGGGTAGAAAAACCTATTTGTTAGACGCTGCTCCTGAAAAAGAAAGACCACTCTACGTAGCTGTAAGCAACACGCTAATCGGAACAGTTATTCTCGCATCGGTTTTAATAAGCGTCTCCTCGGCCTTTTTAGGCGTATGGTGGATTATAGCCATTTTTGGTTCTCTAATTGCAGCTGGTATAATCGCGGCACTCTATATGCCCGAAGCTGGAAATATGTTAAGCACTTAGAATTGCTTAGCAGTAATCACTAATTTTTCTGGATTTAAATTAGAAAAATGGACCTTTGGTTTTCTCTGTAAAGTGTGTGAGATTTTTAATCCATCTTTTGTTAGAGATAATGATAAATCAAAGAAACAAAAGTTAATCGATATTTAACCGATATGTCCCCAAAAAGTATAATATTTGTATCAGTCTTTTTAATCTCCGGAATTTCCGGTTTAATAGACAAAGAGCTAAATCTGGAAGATTTAAGGTGGCAAAACAGAGTTATAATTCTTTTTGCACCATCACCTGAAGAACACACATACGTTCATCAGATGGCAGAATTGAATTCGGGAAAAGAGGGCTTAAGTGAACGAAAGCTTAGGATAATCTCTGTTTTCTATGATGGATCACCTGCCCGGATAGACGACGAAAAAATTTCATCACGATCGGCAGATAGTATTCTCGAAAGGTTCAGTCGGGATGAACAGGGATTTCATTTAAAACTAATTGGGAAAGATGGTGGCGTAAAGCATACTGCCGAAACCTTAGTTCCAAATCACGAATTATATCGTATTATAGATCGCATGCCAATGCGACGTAATGAGATACGAAATAATTAATCAATTCTTGGCTATGCATAGCTTTGTTAATCTACCCCAATCTGCATATAAGAACTTTCCCTCGATAAAATATATTTAAACTATTGCGCCACTTGTAAATGCATTTCATACAGCGTATTATATTTACTTCTAATACTGTTTAGTTAGAAATATTTGCTACGGCATTTACACTTTGCCACTTGTAGGTGTAAAAAAACAAAATTTGAGCAACACCAGATGCTGCTCGTGATCCAAATTGCTTATGTATTCTCCTTTAGTATTAAAATATGGCTCAGTTTTTTTATGCCCGAATTAAAAAAGCGTGGTTGTAAATTAACTGAATGCTGTATTTAAGGCTTGGGATATTCGTTCTACTATAGTGTTTGGGCTTAACGCTTTTTTTTATCAATGTTGCTATAACTAAATGAATCAGCTTAGAATATTTTCAGACATAAGCGGGCATATTTGCGCAGTTAAATCTACCGAAAGAAATGCCCTTTTCGATGGCATAAAGGGAAAATTTATTTGGGATATAGTTGGCAATAGCAATGGCATGCATTCGATTAAGAGAGATATAGCATTACATCGTTCAATATTTGAAACAGGTGGTTCAGATTCATTTGCTTACAATACCATAGTCGAAATTGATGATAATACGAAGTTTAATGCTGATGGAAAGGCCGAATTGCTGGAGTTTTCATGGCCTTTTCAAGAGGCTGATAATCCTGATAACACTAAAAATCTACGTCTGAGAATCGATACGCTAACTTTATCAGTAAATGATGATAGAGGAATAAGCTCAGATTCGGTTAAAGACTTATTGTTTTCTAAGGGATTGAACAAGATAATAGGTCGGGCTTCATCAACTGAAAATGAGCACATTGCATATTGGGAAGTAGATCTTGTAACTAACAAAATTATTTGGTCGGACCGCATGTATAGTATGCTTGGCCTTGATCCGGAAAAAGATAATATAACGGCTGAGACCATGTTCATGTCTATTCATCCAGAAGATCGTGAAAGAGCGCAGCAGGTTTTTGACCTAACGTTAGCAGGAAAAACTCAATATTCTATATCTAAAAGGCTTATACGTAAAGATGGTACATCTTTTAATGTAAAATCTATTGGTTTTCTGGATAAATCCTCAAATGGAGAAAATATCCGGCTATATGGGATACTCGAAGATCTCAGCGCTCAGGAGAAGCTTTTAGGTAAAGATGCCGAACTTATTTCTACTGCTGAACTAAGCCTTATATTTGAAAGATCTCTGGATTTAATTTGTACCATAGATGAAGATGGTAGGCTTAAAACGGTAAGTGAGGCAAGTTTTGGCATTCTGGGTTACAGGCCATATGAACTAAGCGGTCGCTTTTATATGGATTTTGTTGTTCCGGAAGATCATGAACTAACCCGGCATGCAGCAAGCGAAATAATGGGGGGAAAAGCTTACACTAATTTTGAGAACAGATATATCACTAAAAGTGGCAAAATTATATTTTTACACTGGAGCGCTTATTGGGATGATTCTACCCGACTTATGTATTGCGTGGCGCGCGATGTTACAGAGAATATAAGATTGAAGCAACTGGTTAGCCGATCTGCAGCCATGGTGAAATTGGGAGCATGGGAATACCAGCCTCAAAATAATGAGATACTTTGGTCGGATCAGGCAAAATCTATTATTGGAGTAGCTGAAGAAGAAAACCCGACACTTAGCGATTTCCTGTCCTGCATTTTTGAGGAATCATGCCGGAAAGAATTCGAACAAAAGCTACATAAAGCTTGTAAATTTGGCGATGATTTTGAAATTGAACTTAGCTTACGATCAATAGATAATAAGTTTAAATGGGTTAAACTGGCCGGTAATCCACAAATTGCTAACGGCCAATGCCAGCAAGTTAGCGGTACATTACTGGATCTTAGCTCAAAAAAAATTTTACTAGATAGTATTTCTTATAAAAATAATTTACTCGAAGAGCTGTCTAACATTATGTCCGGCTTTTTAGAGTTATCAGATCCGGATGTTGCTGTTTCACAAAGTTTAGAAATAGCTGGCCGTGCTATAAATGCAGACAGGGCTTATTATTTTAAGGTGCACAATAGCGGTGTAGACGGCGATCATATAAAATATTTGTCGCAATTCTTTGAATGGGCAAGATTACCGGAATTTGTAGAAGCAGAGAATCAAATACTTCAAAATTTAGAATCTTCGGTAATGGGAGATTACTTTGAAGATCTGGAGTTTGGTACTATTATCAAATTAAAGAATGAAGAAGTAAATGCTGAGCACCCATTTAAAGAAATACTTGATAATCAGCGAATACAGTCAATGGTTTTGATCCCACTAATAAATAATGGAGAAATTGAAGGCATTATTGGTTTTGATGATTGCACAATAAACAGAGACTGGACTACAGATGAAACTTCGTTTTTGTACACCATCTGTACAAACCTGGTATCAGTATTGGATAAAATGCATTATACAGATACTATTTTTCAGGCAAACAAAGAAAAGGAACAGATTCTTGAAAGCATTGGTGATGGGTTTATTACAGTAGATAAAAACTGGATCGTAACCTATTGGAATCGCTCGGCTGAAATAACGCTTCATGAATATCGTGAGAATATGCTTGGTAGAAACCTATGGGATATTTTTCCGGAAGCTGTAGGAACTACTTTTTATAGCTCATATGTAGAAGCCTTTAAAACCAATAACGCTGTTCATTTTGAAGAAAAATATGATGCACTTGGCCTCTGGCTGGAGGTAAGCGCTTATCCTTCAGGTTCTCAATTAGCGATTTATTTTAGGGATATTACCGAGAGAAAAAAAATTCAGTTGGCGTTAATGCAGTCTAATGAGCGCTTCGAAAAGGTATCTGAAGCCACCAACGACGCAATTTGGGATTGGGATATTCAAGCCAATATTTTTTATCGGGGCGCAGGCTATCACAAAATATTCGGTTACAGTAATTTAGAAGATAAAAATCGAAAAGGCTGGAATAATTTTATTCATCCCGAGGATTTAAAAAAGGTAGAGGAGTCGGTACATGAAGCATTAAATAATTCATCTGTCGAAAAATGGCAGCTCGATTACAGATGTTTCAAGAAAGATGGCTCTGTTGTATATATTACAGATTGCGGTATAATAATCCGGGATTCAAATAAAAATGCCATTCGGATGGTTGGGGCTATGAGAGATGTAACACAGCGCAGGGAGTATGAAAATTCTTTAAAGTCGCTAAATGAACAGCTCGAAAAGCAGGCACAGCAGCTAAGCATTTCGAACAGCGAGCTGGAACGCTTCGCATATATTACCTCCCACGATCTTCAGGAACCGTTAAGAATGATTAGCAGTTTCCTTACCCGTCTCGAAACCAAATATGCGCATGAACTCGATGATACCGCAAAAAAATATATTAGCTTTGCAGTAGATGGTGCCTTTCGAATGCGGCAAATGATTCTGGATTTACTTGAATTTTCTCGTGTGGGCAAATCTCAACTAGATATTAAAAGTGTAGATCTTAACGGTATTGTAAGTGATGTTATACAGCAATACAAAAAATCTATTGAAGAAAAAGGAGCCATTATTTACAGTGAAAAATTACCTGAGATAGAGTATTATCCTGTGCCGGCTATGCAGATTTTTGCGAATATTATTTCTAATGCAATAAAGTACGTGGAAACAGGTAAATCGCCCGAAATTCATATAAATGCTGAAGAAACGGAGGAAAACTGGGTTATTTCTATTAAAGATAATGGTATTGGTATACCACAAGAGTACACCGATAAAATATTTACGCTTTTCAACCGCTTGCACGATAAATCTGTTTATGATGGAACCGGTATAGGCTTAGCTATTGTCAAAAAAAACCTGATGAGTTATGGCGGTTCTGTTAGGCTCGAATCGGTATCAGGGGAAGGATCAACCTTTTTTGTCAGTTTTCCCAAGAAGATCTCTACCGTTCTTTAGCCTGGTTTAAAAACGGAGGTTCAATATTTAGCCTTAAAAAATAAATCAAGGAAAGTTAGAATTCATGGAAGTCTACTCTATAAAAGAATTGCTTTCTTAGTTTTTAGCAGCTATGAATATCTTTTAATTCTTTATGAGCTGATTTATTTCTGCTATCCTGCATTCTTTATTTCAAAATCGAGTTTTAATAATTATGAACATTCTCTATCTGGAACCTTATTCCGGCGGATCTCATAAAGCGTTTATGGAAGGCTTTAAGAATAATTCGAGGCATAATGTTTATGATGTAAGCCTTAGTGATATTTCCTGGAAATGGAGAATGAGTGGTGGTGCCGTTACTTTAGCAGAGCAAACAAACGACCTGAAGGTCTCAATAGATTTGGTATTTGCCAGTTCTATGACCAACCTGCCGGCTTTTATTGCGCTTACAAACCCGCGGTTTTCGCATACTCCATGTGTCATGTATATGCATGAAAATCAGCTTACTATGCCGCTTCCCCTTGGTGAAGAACGAGATGAAACTTACTGTTACATCAATTACTTAAGCGCGCTTGTTGCAGATCAGCTTTGGTTTTCCTCAAAATTTCATTACGATGAATTTTTTCTGGCATTGCCTTATTTTTTGAAAAAATATTCTGAGAGAAGGTATCTCGACCTTATTGATACAATAAAAGCTAAAAGCAAAGTTGTACATCCGGGCATCGATTTTGATGTATTTGAGCAGTACAAAGCAACAAATACGCCCAAAAGAGCCCCAGTAATTGTTTGGAATCAACGCTGGGAATATGATAGAAATCCGGAGATGTTTTTCAGAATGATTAACCGGCTGGATGATTCCGAGTGTGACTTTGACCTTATTCTGGCCGGAGATCAGCTTCATACCGGCAGCCCGGAGCTTCAACAAATTCGCGACAGATACGGCGACCGTATTTTGCATTATGGCTTCGTTCAGGATTCAGCTAAATACGCCAAGCTTTTAAAGACAGGGGATATTGTACTTTCAACCTCCCGCTACGAATTTTTTTGTACTGCTTTAATGGAAGCAATTTATTGTGGTTGTCATCCACTTGTACCTAATGGGCTTACTTACCCCGAACTTATTCCGGAGTCGTTGCATGAACCTCTGCTGCATGCATCAGTTTTTTATAATAACGAAGACGATCTCTTTAAAAAACTCAGGAATATCCTTACTGGTAAAACGAAACCATTACCGGTAAGAACTCTCAAAGGAATTAACAAGCATCTCAATTGGAAAAAGCATATTCGTTTGATGGACCAGCTTTTAGAGACAGTTCCTATTCGCAAGCCTCTTTTTAGCTAACCGGCTTCTGTTTATTTGCTTCACTATTTTTCCCGGTAAATAAAAAAGTCGATTTTTTTGTGTTTATTAGAAACATCAGGGCTGAATGTTTATAAATCTCTTATCACAGATTTGCACACACAGGTAAAATAGGCCATCTAATTCTTTAGAGACAATAAGTTTTTAGGTTTTATCATCGCAATTCTGAAGCCTGCTGAAGCTCAACACAAGATTGAGAGTTAAACCGACTGTTTATTTTTGATGTATAACAAAAAAACTAAGACTATGAAAAAAAATCTGTTTTTACCGCTCCTTGTTATTTTGCTCTTTACTGTTTGTGAAGTTTTCGCTAATGGAGAGCAAAGGGAACAGGCTAGTTCTGTTGCAGGTAACGATCTCATCATGTATGCTTATTTTCTTGAAAATCCGGTTTCGGAAATTCGTGTTGCCTGGATTGGGAAAGGAGATATTGAATATTATGCGGTAAAACGAAAGGTGAATACCACTGAGTGGATTAGATTTGAAGCGAGCCGGATAGTATCCATCCCGGGTTCGGAGCTTAAGCTTAATGAAATTAATTTTCGGGAGCTAAGTGCCGGCACTTCCTATGAAATGCAAGTAAGGCAAATGGGAACTAGTGAAGTATTATCGACCATGAAATTCCGCTCTTTGCCCGCATCGCTCGACAACACACTAACCTTTGTAACGGGTGGTGACTTATACACAAACGACGAATATTTTATCCGTACTTCAAAAGCTGCGGCTGCATTCGATCCTCTGTTTACGGCAATTGGCGGCGACTGGGCTTATGCAGACGGAAATCCTGCTCAGGTTCGTCGCTGGTTTCGCTTATTCCAGCTTTGGGAAGAACACATGTATACAGATAATGGCTTTTACATACCTATGCTGCCTGGAATAGGAAACCATGAGGTGGTTGGAGGATATGGGAATGACCCGTCTAAAGCGCCACTTTACTTTACTTTTTTCGATAAAAAAGACAAGCTTGCCTATTTCGAAATGGCCGCCGGGGATTATCTCAGATTTTATGTTTTAGACACGGGACATACGCGCGATATCGCTGGTGAGCAAACCAGCTGGTTGCGGGAAAGATTATCTGGTTCTGCAGATATATTACATCGTTTCCCGCTTTATCATGTGCCTGCATTTCCTTCTTTTCGAGCCGAAACCGGAAACCTGACCCGGCAAGTCCGCCAACATTGGGTTCCCCTTTTTGAAGAGTTTCAGATTTCTCTATCAATAGAGAATCACGATCATGCGTTCAAAAGAACCAAGCCAATTCGGGCAATGGAAGAGCATCCTATGGGAGTGGTGTACATCGGCGATGGAGCATGGGGCGTAAATACAAGAGTACCGGATAGTCCGAATCAGCGGTGGTATCTGGAAAAAAGCTCTGCCGATCATCATTTCTGGAAAATAAGAATCCATAAAGATTACAGGCTTGTAGAAGCCTATACTCAAGATTTAGAGCTTCTTGATTCTTTTGTGCAATACACTCGCGACACAAGAGAAGAATTGATAAACCGCGTTGAACGGGAGGACAGAAGTATGCTGCTGGCAAGCTATCCTAACCCGTTCAACAACTCTGCGATAATTCCATTTTTCCTACCAAATGACTTTCAGGGGCAGGTAAGACTTGAAATTTATCAAAATAATGGTCAGCGTCTGGCAATTTTATTAAACGAGAAAAGGTCACCGGGACTGCATCAAATAAACTTTAACGCATCAGATTATAACCTCTCAACGGGTACCTACTTTATTCGATTACAGGCAGGCGAAGAGCAGTTTGTGAGGCCATTTACTCATATTAAATAAAGGAATGATGTTTCTTAAATATCTTTGAAAAGCCATATTGAAAACAAAACTAAGAGCTAAGTCTATTCGACAAAAGTTCTAAATAAGTAATTCATGGGATCCTTTGTATTTAAGTAATTATTGTTAAAACGGAGACTCTTCATCAGGAAGCTGATCTGGATAAGCAGGAGGGAGCTGCGGTCTTTTGCCGCCTGTTTGCAGTTGGGGCTGCGATGATGGTTCATCGTCCATAAACGGATCAATATCAACGCCGTCGTTGGGAAGCGATTGATTATTAAACTGACTTAAATTCTCGAACCGGGCGTATTCTTTTACAAACTGAAGCTTTATATCGCCAACGGGACCGTTTCGTTGCTTGCCAATAATTACTTCTGCAATACCTGCTGTTGAGTGCCCCTCATCGTCTGTTGTAATTCCGTAGTATTCGGGTCGGTAAAGGAAACATACCACATCAGCATCCTGCTCAATCGAACCCGATTCCCTTAAATCACTAAGCATTGGTCTCTTGTTGCCACCGCGCTGCTCTACTGCCCGGCTAAGCTGCGCAAGGGCAATTACGGGTACATTCAGCTCTTTGGCTAAACCTTTTAAACTTCGTGAAATCATGGCAATTTCCTGCTCACGATTAGAATTCCGGTCGTTAGTATTTCCCCGCATAAGCTGCAGATAATCCACAATAATAAGATCTATATCGTGTTCGCTTTTCAACCGTCTGCACTTCGACCGCATTTCCATAATGCTAAGGGCAGGAGTATCATCAATAAAAATACGGGCTTTGAAAAGTCGGCTCGCCGCTTCAATCAGGCGTTTGAATTCATCATCCTGTAATCGGCCGGTTCTTGCCGCCTGCGCATCAACCCTGGCTTCCATCGTAAGCAAACGCTGTACTAGCTGCTGATCGCTCATCTCCAAACTAAAAATAGCCACCGCAGACTGTTTTTTAACATCGGGAAATAGGGCCGCATTTCTTGCAACGGTAAGAACGAAGGCGGTTTTTCCCATAGAAGGTCGCGCAGCAATAATTACCAGATCACCTGGCTGCCATCCGGCCGTCATTTTATCCAGATCTAGTCCTGTAGGTACACCTGTAATGCCGCCTTTTTGCCCCCGGATTTCTTCCAAATGCTGTAGCGTTTTTTTCAGGATATCGCTAATAGCGTTCGAATCGCCTCCACGAGTGGAGTTGGCAAGTTCAAAAATAGATTTCTCTGCCTTATCCAAAAGCTCGAACGGGTCTGTAGAGGACTCATAAGATTCTTTTATCACATCTGTAAAAGCAGAAATAATATTTCGCTTTATGGCTTTTTCAATAAGAATCTGAGCATGGTACTCAATATTTGCTGCAGAACTTACAGAACGGGTAAGCTCTGTGAGATAGCCGGGGCCGCCGCATTCTTCCAGTAACTTACGGTCGCGCAGCTCATTTTCTACAGTTATAAAATCCAGCGGATTGTTGTTTTCATAAAGCTCCGACATAATTTCAAAAATATGACGGTGTGCCTTTTTATAGAAATCCTGCGATTTAAGCAATTCAAGAGCCGTTGTTGCAGCCTCGTGTTCAATTAACATTCCACCTAAAACGGCTTCTTCTATTTCAGTTGCCTGCGGAGGTAAAATGCCAGACTCGGATGCGCCAATGTCTTGTTTAGATTTTCTGTAGTCGTTTTGCTTACTATTATTATTATCCTGATACATGAAAAGAAGATTCCTGCAATCTATTAAAAAACATTGAATTGAGTAATTCAAATACTGAATTGTACTGAATAGATGAATATAGCCTGACTATCGTAAATCACCCTATTTTATATTTATACACAAAATATTTGAGCGCACAGGCTTTATTTAATTGGTAGTTAAATAAACGGAGGTAGCTCCGGCTTGCAACCTAACTCATCGTATCGTTTCCGCAGCATTTGCACATCTTCCCATGTAGGGCGTTTGTTGTTGGGGTTACGAAGCAGAGCTGCCGGATGATACGTTACTGTTAGCTCGATACCGGGCTTGTATGGATGAAAACGCCCGCGTAAATCTTTGAGAGCCTCTTTGGTATTTAGTAGTGTCTGCGCAGAAACAAGACCAAGACATAGCACAAGTTTTGGGTTTATAAGCTCAATTTGTCGCTCGAGATAGGGCAGCCCAATATTTCTTTCCTGCTGTGTTGGTGTCCGGTTTTCAGGAGGACGATGCTTTACAATGTTTGCAATATAAATCTGAGAGCGATCTATCTTAATTGCGCTTAAAATTTTGGTTAGTAAATTGCCTGAAGCACCTACAAAAGGTTCTCCCATTTCATCTTCTTTAGCACCGGGTGCTTCGCCAACAATAACTAAGTCGGCCTTTGGATTACCTTTCCCGAATACAAGCTTTGTGTTTGGTAGCTCAGTTTTTAACTCCTCTGCCTGCTCACATAGTTTGTAAAGGTCTTCAAGCGTAGTACACGTTTGAGATGGGTGTAAACTCATTAAATCTTTTTGAATGGATGGATGTGGCCTTTTCTGCTGCTTAGCGGTATCGCTTTCTTGTAAACTATTTTGTTTTGTTGTATGATCTGCCGGGTTTTGAGCTAAAGCGTCCGGTTTGTTAGAAACCTCATCTAATTCTTTTGCACGGCTTGGAGTTATTTCGCCGATGGGGGCAAATACCTCTTGTTGTGAGTCTATAAATAATCTGATTTTACGGATCACTTCATGTTCTTTTTCAGTTTTTGTGCTCATACTTTTTTGCTCAAATATCAAAAATTGGGAATGTTTAGCTACGGGCTCTGAAAAACCAGTAATTTTAATTCTACTTAACGCCGAAGTAACATCGAAACCACAGCCGCGTCCTTAAAACAATCTGTTTTGTGGGCAAATTTTTTACAGCAGGGTATAAATCGGGAAAGATTTACATAAATGATTATAAATACTACAGACAGCAAATTTATACAGCTTAATTTATTCCGATCAGCAAAAATTGTCATTCATAGAAGGCTTTGAAAAAGCTTCTATTTTGTTCGTATTCGACGCCTGATCAAAAA
>JAIULZ010000071.1 GCA_022565805.1 Balneolales bacterium | reverse complement strand
ATTTTTGCTCCAAGGAAGAAGGCGGGCAAAAGAGTGGTTTTGCAAAGCCTTCTACTAACGAGACTCAACTCAAGCCCGTTTACTCACGAAAGAACACAATACCTGATTAAATAAAATAAACTTCCCGACCTTGGCAAAAATTAACTGGATAACGGAATGATCATCAAAGACATTGATTCAGAAAACATAATCTTTATAGATGCAATCCAAACAAATCAGGTAATTCGATTTTTATTTAATTAAATCCAGGGTGATTGATCAGACGCTTGCGCAATCTTAGCTGCATCTATAGCAATTACCAGCTCTTCGTTGGTAGGTATCACATAAACAGCAACGCGGGAATCATCTTGGCTTATACGCGTAATTTCGCCGGGCTTTGCGGCTTCATTCCGATCCTCATCGAGTTTCACGCCCAGAAACTCCATATTTTCAACCGCTTTTTGTCGTATAAGGGCAGAGTTTTCACCAATACCAGCAGTAAAGATAATAGCATCACAGCCGTTCATAGTAGCCATATAAGAGCCAATATACTGTCGGATTTTATACGTAAAAACATCTATCGCCTGCTGGCATCTTCGGTCTCCGTTTTCGGCCTCAAGTATAAGGTCGCGCATATCTGCGGCAAAACCACTTAGACCAAGAAGCCCGCTGTGGCGGTTAAGCAAAGCATGCAGATTACTTAGCGGAAGCTCTTCTTTCTCCACGAGATAAAACAAAATAGACGGATCTATGTCTCCACTGCGTGTACCCATAACCATACCCGACAATGGCGTAAAACCCATTGAAGTGTCTACCGATTTTCCACCCTCGATTGCAGCTATAGAAGCGCCATTTCCTAAATGGCAGCTAATAACTTTTGTCTTCGAAGGCTTATCCAGAATAAGCTTAAAATATTGCCTGCTCACAAAGTAATGAGATGTTCCATGAAATCCATACTTCCGGATTTTATATCGCCTGTAAAGCCGGTTAGGAATGCCGTACAAATAGGCTTTAGGCGGAAGAGAATGATGAAAAGCTGTATCAAAAACAGCTACATGCGGAATATCTGGCAGTGCTGCCATGGCCGCTTCAATTCCTTTAAGATTTGGCGGATTATGAAGCGGAGCTAAATCAAAAGCCTGTTCTATGGCTTCTTTAACATCATCGTCTATTAGTACAGAATCTTTAAACATATCGCTACCGTGCACAACCCGGTGGCCAACAGCTTTAATATCAGAAACGGAGGAAATAACTTTGGAGTCAGGACCGAGCAGATAGCTTAAAATTTCCTTAAGCGCTTCGGTATGATTTTGAATAACCTTTGTCTCTTTCGTGTTTTTGCCATTCTCTGGCTGGTGTTTTACAATAGAAGTTACCGCACCTATACGCTCTACCAAACCCCGACAGTAGCCTTTTTGATGTTCCGTATCTATTAAATCGTACTTTACGGATGATGAGCCGCAATTAATTACTAATACCAACATAGCTTATTTTTTGTTTTTTATGGCTTCTCAAAGCCTAATGATCAATCTAAAAAAAAGGGTGCCTTCAACTTGATGAAGACACCCCGAAAATTATGCGCTTATACGCAAATAACAGAATTGTTTTTTAACTAAAAAACCTGTTATGATTCTTTTTTATTTTCATCGTCTACGACTTCGTAGTCTGCATCTACGGCATCATCGTCTGCAGAAGCTTCAGGTGCACCTTCTCCAGATGCTGGATCTGCTCCCGGAGCACCTCCTTGTGCACCAGCTGCCTGCATTTCTTGAGTAGCATCTGCCCATGCTTTGTTCAGATTTTCGATTAAACCATCTATGGCATCTACGTTTTCAGACTTATGGGCTTCTTTCAAGGCATCAATAGCTCCCGTAATGGTTGCCTTGGTTCCCTCAGAAAGCTTGTCTCCATAATCTTTAAGATTTTTCTCAGAGCTGAAAATCATGGAGTCTGCTTTGTTAAGAACATCTATTTTCTCACGAATTTTTTTGTCTTCGTCGGCGTGTTCCTGAGCAGCCTTGCGCATTTTTTCGATTTCAGCATCAGATAATCCAGAGCTTGACTCAATACGAATTTTCTGCTCTTTACCAGTTGCCTGATCTTTCGCACTTACATTGAGCACCCCGTTAGAGTCTATATCGAAAGTAACCTCAATTTGTGGCATGCCTCTTGGTGCAGGCGGAATTCCATCAAGGTGAAATTTACCCAGCGTTTTGTTATCGCTGGCACGGGTTCTTTCACCCTGCAGCACATGAATTTCTACAGAAGTCTGGCTGTCGGCTGCGGTAGAAAACGTTTCTTTTTTACTTGTAGGAATAGTGGTATTCGAATCGATAAGCTTCGTCATAACACCACCGAGTGTTTCGATTCCCAAAGAAAGAGGAGTTACGTCTAGCAGAATTACGTCTTTTACATCACCTGCAAGTACGCCACCCTGAATCGCAGCACCAATTGCGACAACTTCATCCGGGTTTACACCTTTGCTTGGATCTTTACCGAAAAATTCTTTTACAGCTTCCTGAATTTTAGGAATACGCGTAGAGCCACCAACCAAAATAACTTGATCTATGCCGGTTTTCGAAAGTTTGGCATCGCGTAATGCTTTTTCGCAAGGTTCGAGCGTGCGCTTCACCAGATCGTCTACCAATTGCTCGAATTTAGAGCGCGACAGATCGATATTAAGGTGCTTGGGCCCGCTTTGATCAGCCGTAATAAATGGCAGATTAATGTTGGTCTTGCTTGAGCTGGAAAGCTCGATTTTAGCTTTTTCTGCGGCATCTTTTAAACGCTGCATAGCCATCGCATCTTTACTTAGATCAATGCCTTCAGACTGCTTAAATTCAGCCACTAAAAAGCGGATGATGCGCGAATCGAAATCATCGCCACCCAAATGAGTATCTCCATTGGTAGACTTAACTTCAAAAACACCGTCTCCGAGCTCAAGAACAGATACGTCGAAAGTTCCACCGCCAAGGTCGTAAACTACAATAGTCTGGTTCTTATCTTTTTTATCCAACCCATAAGCCAGAGCTGCAGCCGTTGGTTCATTTATAATACGCTTTACCTCAAGACCGGCAATAGCACCAGCTTCTTGAGTAGCCTTACGCTGCGAATCGTTAAAATATGCTGGCACGGTAATAACCGCTTCGGTTACTTTTTCGCCTAAATATTCTTCGGCGGTTTGCTTCATTTTTTGAAGCACCATAGCCGAAATTTCCTGAGGCGCATATTTCCGATCATCGATTTGAACACGTGCTGTTCCATCTTCGCCACTAACTACTTCATATGGATTATCGGCAATCTCGTTGCTAACTTCTCCATATTTACGACCCATAAAGCGCTTAATAGAAGCGATTGTTTTTGTAGGGTTCGTAATAGCCTGTCTTTTAGCAGGTGCCCCAACCAGACGTTCGCCGTCTTTGCTGAAAGCAACTACCGAAGGAGTTGTTCTTCCGCCTTCAGAATTTGCAATTACAACCGGGTCGTTCCCCTCCATTACCGATACGCAGGAGTTTGTAGTTCCCAAGTCGATTCCAATAATCTTTCCCATTTTTTTCTTACTGTTTTGTGATGAGTTTATTCAATAATTATGGTGTCGTCCTGTACGGCATCTTCTACAGCCGGAATTTCAATTTTAAGAACGCCACTAAGAAATGAAGCTTTAATTTCTGCCGAATTGACATCGAACGGAAGCGTAAATGCTCTGCTGAATGATCCCGCTTTTCTTTCACGCTTAAAAAAATCTGTGGGCACATCGTAAGCCAGCTCACGATTACCAGATACAGATAAGACCCTGTCTCTGTATTTAATAGTAATGTCGCTTTTTTGCATGCCGGGTAAATCAGCACAGAGTAGAATTGAGTCTTTTGTCCGAATAATATCAACATCAGGTACAAATCCGGATTGTTGCTGCTGTTTAGCAGATAATCGGGTTACCATATCCTGGAGATCTTCCCCGAGTTCACTAAATCTTTTTTCGATGTCTTTAAAATTCATAATCTTATTTTTTGGTTTTGGTTATTAATGGGCAAACTTAATGCCAAAACTAAATAAGATTTCAGACCTGCCGTATTGTCAATTTTGCTTAAAGCTGTCACAAACTGACCTGACCCTCTTGTAATAGTGCACTCATTTTGACACTTATCTTGTCAAAAATTGCGCTTAAATAAGCATTATCTCGTCAGCCACGAAATCGCGTAAGCATTTAGACTTTGCTTGTGCAGTGTAGCAGGCAGCTGTTTTGATAGCTCGAAAAAAGTGGCGCCCGGCATTCTTGGCGAAATAATGGTCTGTTATTTAATGATGGCAGGCAGAGCCGGAATAAAAATCAGGAAACGAAACTTCACTTTTTATAAAGAATAATCACGATGAATTAATGCATTCAAAAGTTGAAATTCACTGGCATAATTCGCTAAGATGCATGTAAAAATCGGGGTAGGAAATTGAAACACATTCTGCATCTGCCACGGTTGACTCGCCAGCCGACTTTAATGAAAGTACAGAAGCGGCCATGGCAATCCGGTGATCATGAAAGCTGCGGTAATCAGATGATTTTGGCGCAATATTTTGGTTTCCTGCTATCTCAAAACCGTCTTCATGCTCAATTATATTTACTCCTGCATTTTGGAGCATTTCAACAACAGCTGAAATCCTGTCGCACTCTTTGGCCCGAAGTTCAGCGGCGTTGCGTACTTCTGAGTGCCCATCCGCAAAAGCCATAGCGACAGCCAAAACAGGAATCTCGTCAATACAATTTGGGATTTCATTTTCATGCAATTGCACGGCTTTTAATGATGCGCTACGAATTCTGATATCGGCGACCGGTTCTGCCAGTAATTCATCTCGGGATCCAGAAACGACTTCTACTTCAATATCAGCGCCCATACGCTTCAGGATATCAATTACTGCATTTCGGCTGGGATTTATTCCAACACTCATTAGCTTTACATCAGAATCGGGAACTATACTTGCTGCTACCATCCAGAAAGCAGCTGCCGAAATATCGTTAGGAACGCGGGTGTTTCCTGGCTTTACTTCGAAAGAACTGCTTGATTTAAGAATACGCGCACCATGCTTACTAATTTCGGAAGGGAGTCCAAGCATCCGTTCGGTATGATCCCGGCTGGGCAGCTTTTCTATTACCCGTGTTTCGCCATTAGCAAATAAACCGGCAAGTAACACACAAGACTTAACCTGCGCACTCGCAACCGGTAGAATATATTCAATTGGCTTAAGGCCCTCATGACTTAAAAAGCGGATTGGAGCCCGGTCTCCGGGAGATGATTCAATTTTCGCTCCCATTGTTCGCAGTGGTTCAATTACGCGCTTCATGGGTCTTGAACTGAGGGAGGCATCGCCGGTTAGAGTAATATCTAGCCCGGCTCCTGCTACAATACCGCTTAATAAGCGCATTGTTGTTCCGGAATTTCCGCAATCAATTTGGGTTTTTTGCGGCTTAAAAGCCAGACGCCCATTACTACTTATTACAACCTGCGATTTATTTTGTTTAACAAAAACACCAAGATCTCTGAGACACTGCAGCGTACTTTGCGGATCTGCTGCCAATGAATAATTTTCTATTACAGATTCACCTTTGGCCAAAGCTGCAAATATTGCAGCACGGTGAGCGACGGACTTATCTGCCGGAAGCGTAGCTAACTCACCACGAAGACTTTTAGCAGGCTTAACAGTAATAATCATAACTCAGGTTTAATCAGGCTATATTTTAAAGTGGATAAGGTATTTTTTACTATGAGAGATGGTTGAGAAATGGCTAAAAAACACTACCAGAAAATCTGACTGCATTCAATATCGTGATAAAACGAGGACCTCAGCTCTCTCAGCTTTCGGCTGGGGTTTTATTTTTGAAACTTTGCAAAAACAGGCCGCAAGCGTTTTAGGAAGCGATGGACAGAGATTTCCGCCAGCCCGACTACTTTAGCGCGGTAGTTTATGGAAAAGATTCAAAATAATTACCTTAACAAGGCTTCTGCCCTTCTCAGGTAACTGCTGCCGGGAAACTCCTGACGAATTTGCCGTACAAGCTGTTCCGCATCGGTCCGGTTCCCTAACCTTTGATGAGATTCTACGGTTCCAACCATAGCTTCGCCAACCCATTCGCGATAGGCTCCAAAAAAGGTTCGCACATTTCCAAAAGCGCTGATAGCTTCGATATGGCTATTTAATCTCTGAAGCGCCAGGCCCAATCTGTATTGTGCTTCGGCGCCCGCTTCATCAGAAGACGCATCGGCAACCGCTTTAAACTGCTCCCTTGCTTCTTCAAAATTACCTCTAAGAAAAGCAACTCGTCCCATACCCAGCCGAACCAGATTAGTTCCGGGTCTGTTACGCTCTGCCTGATCGAAACTATTACGTGCCGCATCGGCATTATTTAGCCCCAGCGAGGCATTTCCCATACCAATTAGGGCCTCAAAACGCATCTCACGCGAGCTTTCATTTAGCCGGGAAAAACTTTGTAATGCACCCGAATAATCTCTTTTTTCCAGTTTTATGCGGCCTAATTGACGGTAGGCCAACGGTACTCTGCTGCTATTGGGAAACTCAACTGCAATTTTTTGATAATGCTCAATAGCCTTATCGGTATCTCCCAAACCTAAATAAGATTCAGCAATAACAAACCATGCTTCTGGCACCATAGATTCGTTATTTGTAATACGAATATAGTTTCTGAGAGCGGTGATAGCACCCTCAAAATCACCGGTTTCGTACAGCGCTCTCGACTGACGAAAACGAAGCTGATCTGCCGAGCCTGCGCTTGGATTGGAAGCTATAAAAGATTCGAGTTTCTCATTACTGGTATCTTCCATTCCGGCCGATTCCTGGGCAAATTGTATACCATTTACCGCTTCAATGATAAGGTCGCTCTGCGGATACCTGTCCAACACTCGCTGGTAAGCCGCAATTGCCTTGTCAAATTCCTGTGCATTAAAATGCGCATTCCCGATATTAAACTGTGCCCTTGGCGCCCAGCGCGATCGCGGGAAAAGCTCTAAAGTACGGTCGAATTCGGCTATTGCCTGCGAATAATTACCCGACAACAAATAAATATATCCGATGCTGTACTGAGCCTGCTCTCGAAACGTGCTTTCCGGAAAATCGTTAATAAGCTGTCTGAATGTTCGAACAGCTTCGAAAGTACGGTCGTCGCGGTAAAAGCTATTTGCTATTTGATATGTAGCGTAATCGGCGCTTCTGCTAAAAGCAAGAGCCTGCTCATAAAAGTTGATAGCGTCGTCGTATTTCCGGAGTGCAAAACTTGCATCGGCTATTCTGAGCTTGGCATCGATATCGTATGGAAAAATAGCAAGCTCCGGTTCCTCAAAATTCTGGAGAAAAAGCTTAAACTGCGGGATCGATTGATCGAACTGACCAAGCATGAAGTAACTCCAGGCTAAAGAATATCTGGCAGCAGAAACAAATTCACCGCTCGGAAACTCCGATATGTAACGCGCAAATCTTGCGCTTGCAGGGCCAAATTCCTGCATATTATAGAAACTGTCGGCGCTCCAGAATAATGCTTCGCCACCTATATCGGAATGCGGGCTCTGTACATAAACGCTTTCAAAAATTGGTTGAGACTGATCGTAAGCTCTGTTTCTGTACATTACCCATGCTCGCTGAAACCTGGCCTGCAGCTGCACTTCGGGGGTAATTCGCCCTGCCTGCTCTGCTCTTTGAAAAGACTCAATCGCTCTTGTATATTCCGAATTGGCAAAATAGGCTTCACCCAGCAAGGTAAATACATCGCCGGGGTTTTCAAGCGGCTCGAGATTTCGTACGATGTATAAAAGTGTTTCAATCGCCGAGACATGGTCGCCTATTTCGAATAAAGTAACCGCCCATTCATAACGCCCCTGTTCTGCCCACATACCCCTGGGAAAGCTTTGAGCAAATTTTTCAAATTCCTGCAATGCCAGATCATAACGGCCGCTTAACTTGCGGTTTATAGCCTTATAATACTGAGCCTTTCTGGACAACTCGTCGGTACTCGTTACGGCTCTGCCAAAAGATTCTGCTGCCCAGTGGTAAACACCTTGTTTATGAAAAACCCAGCCGAGGCCGTAATGAGCCAGCCTCTCTTCTTCCCGCCCTTCTACAAGTCGAATATATCTGCGGTACCATGTCGTGGCGCTGTCGAGATCACCCAGGTAATTAAAACTTTCGGCAATCAGCAAAGATGCTTTTGCCTGCTGCTGATCATCTAGCTGAGACAATGATGAGCGCAGCGCCGATATTGCTTCCTCGTACCTTTCCTGGCGGTAATAGGCTTCGCCCAAGGCGGTGCCAACGCGTCTTGTAACATCGGCAACCGGATAACCTCTTCTAAGCTCTTCAAACATTTCGGTAGCCAGATCATATTCCTGCTGAATGAGGTAAAGCCTGCCACGGCTAAAAAGAGCTTTCGGCGCAAATCGTGAACGGCTATGCTCCTCAACAATTCTGTTGTAATAAAAATGAGCTTGTTCATAATCCCGCTTGCTCACATAGGTTTCGGCCGTCCAGTATAAAACCTGCGGAGCCGTTTCTGCATCCAGCGGTAGTTCAAGAGCTTTTTCATAAAAAATCACAGCTTTTACCAGATCGCCTTCGTAGCTATATCTGTGCGCCAGATCTATAAAGAGAAAAGCAGACTCTCTTGCATCGGGGAATTGGGCGGTAAACTCATCAAAATACAACACCGTATTTTCGGGATCGATAGCAGCTTTACTAAGGGCTATGTAATAACGTGAAAGCAAACGAAATTGGTCGGTTGCGTCTGTATCCAAAAAGCGATTAAACGATTGTATCGCTTCCTCGAACTGTCCGTTCTCGTATAGCGTAATGCCAGTAAAATAAGCGTCTTCAGCCGGAATTTGAGAATGCTGTGCATGTACCGTTTGGGCGGAAATACAGCTTAATACAAAAAACAGACCGATTAGAGGAACTAAAACGGACGTAGCTTTGGCCATGGAAAAAATATTATGCTTGCGGGGTGAAGAGTTACCTGTAAGTGCCGAAGGTAGCAAATGAGGCTTTTTCCCATAAGTAATTAGACTTCAGGATTTTGCACCTTTACTACCTTCATTGTAGTTGATAAAACAACAACGGATAAAGGTATGAAAGATGATGATCGTTTTCACAAATCTTTTATGAAAGTTGTGAAATCCCAATTTCTGTTTAACCTTTTACGCACCTGAATCATAAACTGACTAATCACAAGGTATGATATGTTTAGCGCGAATCCAGATTCATTGAGTTTTGAAAGAAAATAGCAGCTTAAAGAATTGCTTTCAGGCACTATAAAAATCACTTAAGCCTGAAACAGCTATAATTATCGAGCACGTGGGTTGCACTAACCCATAAAGTCGTAAAAAAACTGCAAGTTCGCCCGTAATTAAGGCAGGGAAAATTGATGTCGAATTGTATAGCTCCTTCTGGTCGGGAATTTTATTTTGTACTTATGTAGCAGTAAGGAACGCAATTAAAAGGTTTTGCAATGGCTTTTGAAATTAAATGTCTAGGAACCGCATAAATTCATCTGCGCGGTCATGCAGGTCGTATTCGTTTGCTGCAGCCTGCGTTTTGGATGTAATTGTGTACCCATAACGATTTAGTACATGCAGAACAGAATCAATATCGGCAACATTGAGTTTAATTGTAACCCGAAAAAAGGTATTACATTCTGAAGGGCGCTGCACACCAATACCCAGGATTTTTACGCCCTCGTATTCTACAAGGCGAACTATTTCGAACAGGCTAAAATCTTTAGGCTCCATTTCGATCATAATTACGGCTCCATGATCGTCTGCATTAAATAGAGATGCAACTGCATGAATTAGATCTGAGGCAAGTAATACCCCGGCAAACCGATGATCCTGATCTGTTACCACAATCATGTTATTGGAAAATTCGGGGAAATTGCGGGCAGCATCAACAATGTGGGTGTCTTCGGGTATTAGAATAAGCTGCCGGTCTGCCAGCGAAAAAATGGTTTGCTGCTTATCTTTTTCGGCTTCGAGCAATGCAAAAGTTACCACACCCAGTGGCATAGCTGTTGTAAAATCAATAACGGGAAGTGCATCCGTTTTGAGAGCTTTCATCGCGTCGAGCCCCATCCGAACGGTATCCGAAGCTCTTAGCGGTAATAATTTTGAATTTAGTAGCTCTTTTACAAACATTGGCACGAACGGATTTTAAATTTTGCCGGCATCATACATATAGTTCAGCACGATGCGGCGTTATCCTTATTATTGAAGCGTAATACTTATTTATTTTTTCGTATGTCTAAGGATTGAGTTTCACTATCAACAGAATAAAAAAAAAATCTGTTCGCTCAAATAACTGCATGAAAAGAGCCCGATACTAAAGCTGTTCGAGAACAGATTCTGCAATCAGGTGTTCCGGCTCGAGAAGCGATTCGAGACGGGCAAGATGGTCTTTGCGAATCAGAAAATGGACATCGATGTAGGAGTCGTGGTATTTCTTTTGCTGAACTTCAGCATTATCAAATACAAAAGAAATAGCCTTGAAATTACTTAAGCTTATTTTCATTTGGGCTTTTATATATCCTGCCATGGCAAAGGTTTCGATTTTACTCTCAAGTTTGTCTAAGCCTAAGCCCCTGTGGGCAGAAATGAATATAGCATCGGGATATGCATTTCTAAGCGTTGCCAGTTTTTCAGGATCTTCCACGGCGTCTACCTTGTTAAAAATAAGCAGTACTGGCTTATTATCGCTATCTATACCTTTAAGAGTGTCATCTACAACCTGTTTATACTCCTGCACAGAATCTGAAGAAGCATCCATTACGTGCATAAGTACATCGGCCTCCCGAATTTCATCGAGCGTGCTTTTAAAGCTGTCTACCAGATGGTGGGGAAGCTTGCGAATAAACCCAACCGTATCGGATAGCAACACAGACACATTTTGAGTTGAAAAACGTCGTACCGTAGAATCAAGGGTTGCAAAAAGTTTATTTTCTGCAAGTACGTCTGTTTCTGTGAGGGCATTGAGTAAAGAAGATTTACCAACGTTTGTATAGCCAACCAGCGCCATCCTCACCGTTGATGAACGTTTTTTACGCTGGGTTTTACGCTGCTTATCTAGTTTCTCGAGCTTTGTTTTGAGAACTGAAATTCGCTTACCGATTAATCTTCTGTCGGTTTCAATTTGTGTCTCACCAGGGCCCTTTGTTCCAATTCCACCTTTTTGACGCGAAAGGTGAGTCCAGTAACGCGTAAGTCTTGGTAGCAAATACTGTAACTGAGCCAGTTCTACCTGCGTTTTAGCAGCAGCGGTCTGTGCCCTCGATGCGAATATATCCAGAATAAGACCGCTTCGATCCAATATTTTAGCTTTTGTTGCTTTTTCGATATTGCGGACCTGCGTTGGAGAAAGGTCATCATCAAAAACAATCATCTCCGCATTCAGATTTCCCACAATTTCATTGAGCTCGGCCAGCTTTCCTTTGCCGATATACGTTCCTGAATCTGGTGTATCACGGTTTTGAAGCACTTTTTCGACAACAACCCCACCAGCAGTATTAACAAGCATTTCGAGTTCATTGATATACTCATTCGCTTTTAACTGCGGAGTATCATGACCATAAAGGCCTACCAGAACAGCTTTTTCCGGTGGTTGAATAGTCGATTTTGATGGTGTGGTAGAATTAGACAAATATATAGATGGTCTTAGATATGTTTAAAAACTGTTTTTCTTGCTCAACACGACTACCTGAATTAGCGTTTCCGGTACAAACAGGGCTATTTCCGCTGCGACAAATTAATTGAGATATGTTGGGATGTATCAGAAAACGTATGCTGAAATCTTCTACCCAGTTTATGATTCAGGATTTTACGAAAAGCATTTACTTGATCTGTAGGCACCTCTATTTCCAATCGGTGCGCTTCCAGCGGGGATTTGTTTGCATGGTGATCTTTTAAATATAGAAAAGAATACAGATTTCCGTTTTTTTCTGATTTTTCGACAAAATCGTGTATTTCTAACCAGGAAATTGTTTGCGAAGGGTCGTTTATATTCTTTACAATACCATTATCGGTAATATAGCGCTTAGACATGTAATAGCTAGATATCACCCAATTAATAGAAAGCAAGACATATCCTCCGATAACCGGATAATACTGCTGCATGGAAGTATACCAGGCAATGGCGCCCAAAACCAGCGAAAGGATCATAAAAAAGGTTGCAAATAAAGGAAACCCATAAAATTTACCTGATCTCCAAACCAGCAAAACATTTCGAAGCCGGTAGGCATTAGAGATAGTTACAACCGCAAGTACAAAAGAAGCCACGCTAAAAAAAGCCAGCGTGCCTAGCAAAATATGCTGCATATAAAAGGGTAATTCGAATTCGGGCATCAGGTCTCATCTCCTTCGAGCTTTTTGGTTGCCATACTTTCTGATAGTAACAAAATTATTCCCAAAAAAACAAACCAATTCCATAATTCTGCTCCGGCACCTGCTGCACCAAGCTGAACCGCTAAATTCTGATCACGATCGCGACTGATATCAACCGCCCTCGTAACATTCATGATGGGATTCCACTTATCTGTTAACTCCTGCAAAGATAACGCAGCGGGATCCGATTCTGTTGCCAGCTGGTTTACGGCAATTTTAAATCCGCCTGTACGTGATTCAATTTCAAGAATTCCGGGGCGCCATTCATCTGTTTGCGCTTGTATACGCACACCACGGCTAACCGATTGAGTCTCCGGAGCTACACTAAGTTCGTTTAAATTTAACAGCGGCTGAGTGAGGTCTCTTGTAGTAATCCAATCGAAATTTTTACCCAGTTCAAACTCAGCAAGTCCACCCGCTTCACCAGATGCGGCATACATACCCAAACGATAGAAGAAAGGAGCAAATAGTGGGTTCGACATAAAAGACGACCATGCGGGACCTGTATTAATTGCAGATACAAAGAGTTTACCTTCACCAATATTGTGTTGTGTAATTAGCGGATCGCCTAAGTTTGTGCCAAGAATCTGCTGGGAACCTCTGCCTCCGGGAGCATACCGCCAGTAATGGTAAAGTTGAGGCAAATCGATACGAACATCTTCATCATCTGAAATAACAAAAATATCATCTAAAACCGGGTGGCCACGAACAATTCTGGAAACACGAGCTACCTGCTCGAAGCGTCCCGGAGCGCCTGAAATACCGGTAAAACGACCAGCATTTACTTCGTTAAGAAACCTGTTTATAGCCTCGGGTCTGCCATCATCTCCCGGAAAAAAAAGAAGCCCCCCGCCCTGCTGCATAAAGCCGGTTAAGGTTGCCCAGCTAAACTCTGGAATATCGCGCCCGCCTTCTATTATTACAGCATCGGGAGCCGTTGCCATTGCAGAAGTAAACTCGTTCCAGTTAATCTGCTGTATTATAACTTCCCCTGCAGCCCTGCCTGCAGCTTCGAATACAGGCTTCAGCCAGCTATTTCTGGTACCGGCTACGGCCTCCGGCGTAATTAATAATATTCGTCTTGCCTCAGGAATATCGAGAGCAAAAAAGCGCTCATTATCAAAACCTACCGGATTACCTTCCAAAATTGCCCTACCGGCAAGAGTTCCAACTCCCTGAGGCTCAACTTCAAAAGAAAACACCCTGGACTGTCCCGGCTCAAGATCAAAAGCATATTGAGCAATCATTTCGTCTCCGGCTTCTAATGAGAGAAAATGGTTAAACACCGGCACTTCACCAAAATGCTGTACTTCTACTTCAAGCGAAACCGGTCTACCGCTTGAAAGTATTCTGGAAACCGGCCGAATTGAAGTAATTCCTACATTTTCAGAAACATCATCTGAAATTTTGACCAACGTAAGCGGTATAAGCTCCAGCGAGCCTACAGATTCTAAATCTGCCTGATCAAGTTGTACAGCGGTTTGCTTATCTCCCCTTGTAATAACATAAAACGATTTTTGATCCCTTTCGGTTGATTCCGATCTCCTTAGAAGTTCCGTGATTCTCCTACCCGTAAAATTGCCGGCATTAACAGGTTCGATCTGCCGGATTTGCCGGATAGCCTGATCTGGCGAAAGCTCTTCGCTAAAAAGCAATTCTCCGTGAGTATTATAAATGAGAAAGCGGTCGTCTGAAGAAGCACGTGCAGCAAGCTCTTCAACAACTTCTCTTCCCCGGTCGATTTTTGGGCCATCCTGTGTAAGCACTCCCATTGTAGGGCCATTATCAAAAAGCACTAAATACAAAACGCTGCCGGAGGTGAAATTAAATGAGCTTCCCGGAGAAATCATTGGTCTGGCAAGAGCAATTGCTAACAAAAGAATAGCAGCAATACGAATGGCAAGCAGAATACGACGCTTGAGTTTTAATCTCTTAATAGAGCTTTTCTGGAGCTGTTTAAAGAAATAAAGGGTAGAAAAAACCTGTTTATTTGGTCTTCTAATGTTTATCAGGTGTATGATAACCGGAATGGCAATAGCCAGTGCACCCAGTAAATAAAGCGGGGTGAGAAAACTCATGTTTAATAATTGGTGATAGTTTTGCTGCGTTTGTGAACTATGTTTTTCTAAAACGTCCGGTTATGCGGTCTGTGATTATGCTTTGATGCTAACTACAGCGCGCAAAAACCGATCTTTCAGTATACTAAAATCATCGCCATAAATAAGAACTTAAGATGATATTTTGAACGATACTTGCATATTTTTGCAATATGTAGGGTTATTACCCGAATCTACCTCGCCGCAAAAGGTATTGTATGTATACGTTAAAGTTTACTTTTTATTGAACCGGATGCATGAATTTGTAATTCCCTGAAGCAGGCCTTGCAAAACCGTTCTTTTGTTCGTTTTCTTCGATAGGAAAAATAAATGTATCCATTGCATCTGTAAGATTGAAAAGTTCTGAAAAGCAGTAAAAAGACCTTATCTTAGTCTTCTTACTTTTGCAATTAAAGTACCCGATCTCAAAAGGTTGAAGATTTTAATCGGAAAATGCGGACGTTTCTAAAAATACATTCGCTAAAGCCTGCTTCTATAATACATTGTCTTTCATAGACTACCAAAAGTTAACCCTTCTATTTCTACACAGTTTGCTTAAGAAAACATACAACTGCCCGGTTCCAGCAGGATCAAAATTAACTGCGTCTACAGCCCTGCCTGCTGTTTTGTTTATATTTGCACTACTATTTTCGGCTTGCAACCGCACCGATACCTCGCAACACTGGTCGGCTGCCATTCCTCAATCTGCGGTAATGGTGTATATGAATCACGAGTCGGGGAACTTAAACGAAGTTCTGGCAGACCCTTTTACCGTTATTTTAAATGAAATTAACCCAACAGACCTTACCCGTGTATCTGAAGTAAGACAGGTATCTTCTGCAGATTTCCGACTCAAAGCTATGTTTATCCATCCGGTTGGCGCGAATTCGTGGTCGCCTGTATGGATTGGTGAAACACCCGGTAAAAGTGCAACAGATATTGCTTCTTTTTTCGAAAGGGCATTTACAGAAAATAGCTACAGGTTTGATGGGCAACGAATTTACCGCCTTTTCCTGCAGCAGGGCGAAATATATTTTGCGGTTCAGCTGGGGCATTGGCTGGTCGTTTCTCCCTCTAGCAGAGGGGTAGAAGCTTCTGTTCGCAGCTTTAACGGAACGCAGTCGCCTGCCGTTACCCGCGATTTTTTGGAGGCGAGTGACTCCAGTCTTTTAATTAACTTCCCTTCTCTTGGCAGAATAATAGCTCAAATTGGTAATGTTCGCTATCGACCTCGTCTGGAACATGCCTTTAGCGGATTACAGCCTGCACATCTGGATTTCCCTGAAACCGGCGATGAAAGAGTTGTGCGAATAACAGCTGTAAGCAGAGCTTCATCTCAAAAATCTCCGCTTGTTAAAAGCCTGAGTGCAGAAGCCACAGAATTAACAATGGATCGGTTTGTACCTACCGATGCGGCATTTTTTGGCATGTTCACCGTTACCCGCGAAACCGATAATGCCCTAGCCCGGAATATTGACTCCAGCCTGGATAGTCTTTTAGTTAACAGGAATTCCCGGGTAGCTAATATTGCTTCAACACTAGGTAATCAGGCAGCTGTTGCAGGCTTTAACACACCCGGATTTTCCTCATTAGAGGAAACGCTTTGTATACGCACTGTTTCCGACAGAAGCACCTTGCGTGCCGAGCTTGAAAGACTGGTTGAAGATGGCTATGGCACACGTTTTGGGCAAACCTATCGGTTCAGAAGCGGGATTCTTTCGGGAGTACTAGGCTCCGATATGTGTGGCTATGAGGACTACACCGTTGGTTTTGCTGATAATATTCTGATTCTTACCCCCAGAGCTGGACTTGTACAGCGAGTGCAGAATGATATAAGAACCCGAAGAACCCTTTTCTACAACGACGAATACATGGGCTTCCGGTCGGCACACGCAAGCAGACTCAGCTCATTTTTCTATCTGGACAATCTCGGTTTTAGATCATTTATTGCACCGTTTACGGATCCTGTAGCCGATATAGAATCGTATTTACAGTATTTTGATGTGATTTCACTTTCTACAGTTCCTGATGGATCCAATGTTTCAATTAATATGGAACTCCACCAGTTGGAAAGAAGCGTACGCCCCTTTGCCGACCGCTGGAATTATTCATCTGCCGGCTTGCGCTTAACCGGTACTCCGGTTATTGGTGGCTTACTTAGAACTGGAAGAAACGACCTTGTTTTGGCCACAGAATCTAATCAGGTTATTGCATTAGCGGCAGATGGTACCGAAATTTTTACTGTATCAACCGGTAACGACCGCCCTGTCGGTTCTCCCGTTATTTTCGACTGGTACGCCAATAATCAAATGGCCGTTTTTGTAGCTGCCGGTAATAAAATTTACGGCTGGAATAACCGCGGTCAGGCTTTGCCAAATTTCCCGTTTGTCTTGGATGAGCCAATTACCTCTCCACTGCTCATAGCCGATATAAGCAGAAGCGGGCTACCGGAAGCCGTTGTTGCCACAGCCGACCGAAAAATTCATGTATTAGGAGGACGAGGCGTTAGCCTCAACGGTTGGCCCCAAACTACGAACAGCGTTGTTCGCCACAAGCCGGTTTTTGAAGCTTTAGAAGGCAGATTTGGAATTTGGGCATTTTCGGAAAATGCTTTATTTGGATGGAATTCTGATGGAAGCCTGAAAAGTGGCCTTCCTGTTTTTGCCGAATCTCCACTTCTGGGTTCTCCCGTTGTGCATAATAACAGAATCTATGGGGGCGGCTCAGACGGCCGGCTATACGCTGTTTCCAAAGACGCAATTTTCGACTCCCAAATTGCAGTTGAAAGCAGCGTGCCAGACGGCTCCGCTTTTCGGATTCAATCTGTAGAGGTTTCCGACTCTCCTGTTATTGCTTCGAAAGTTGAGAGTCTTCGCGTACCTTCTCTAACAGTTTCGGCAGAGGGAAACCAAAGCCTGGTAAATACCAGCGTAATTGCTGCCTACAGCACGAATGGTTCTGTATTTCTGTATGATTTAAACGGCAAATTAAGGTTCACTCAATCACTTGGTCAACCAATATCGGAGGGCAACCCGCTTATTATTGTTGATTTAAACCGAAACAACAGAATGGAAATACTAACCGTATCTGATTTTGGAAGATTATTTGCCTGGACCATCGAAACCAACTCCCCTTTTACCGGGCTGCCTACAACATCTGTACGCTACCCTGTTGTAAGCAGACTTGGCGCTGATGGTATGATGAATATTATAGGACAAACACAATCCGGAATACAGTCCTGGTCTATTCAAAACTAAAGATTCAAAAAAATAAAGAGCTGATCGGGTGAATGGTCGTATTAAACAACACCCGCTCAACTCTTTTTATTTTCCGCTCGAAATATTTGGCAACAATAGTCTCCATATAAAAATGTAGCAAAAGAGCCTGAAATTAATCCAGAACGAAAGCTATTTCAGAATATCCTTAAGCGCGCTTTCTAAATCATAAAAGCTAAATTCATAGCCATTTTCGAGTAATTCGCCAGGTATAGATCGTTGAGACGCCGTTAACGCTGAGGCTGCTTCACCTACCAGCATTTTAAGCGCAAATTCGGGTACTGAAAACAGCGATGGTCTCCCCATGGAAGAGCCGAGCTTTTGTGCAAACACTTTCATAGTTACCGGGTTAGGAGAGGTAAAATTAAGTGGACCATTAATTTTATGATTTTTAATAACAAAGTTGAACCCACCGCAGATATCTTTCATGTGCACCCAAGGGAAATACTGTTTACCATCGCCAAGCGGCCCCCCGACAAACAAGCTAAATGGCGTTAACATTTTTTGAAGTGCACCGCCATTTTTTTCGAGCACAATTCCAATCCTTGGCAATACCAACCGAACGCCCGGAGCCTCGGTATGCACTTTTTTAGCTTCTTCTTCCCACTGCACGCAAACACCAGCCAGAAAGTCGGATCCTGCGCCGCTGCTTTCTGTTAACTCTTCTTCGCCTCGGTCTCCATAATAACCTACAGCAGAGGCAGAAATAAGCAACTTAGGTTTATTTTCCGCCTTAGAAACGGCCTGAACAACGCTTCGTGTCGTTTTCACCCTGCTCTGCAGAATACTCGATTTTACAGAGTCTGTCCATCGTTGATCAAAAAGATTTTCACCAGCCAGATTAACCACAACATCCGATCCGTTAATCTCAGATTCGAGTTGATCGTAAGAAACTGTACGGATTTTACCTTTATCTGATTTTTTTTTCGGATTCCGTGAAAAAATAACTATTTGATGACCTTGTTCTACAAAGAAAGCAACCAAAGAAGATCCCACAAAGCCTGTGCCGCCTGTGATGCATATTTTCATAATACTTACCTGTTAACCGATGAGTAAAAACGTGCGTTCTACATTTTCCTGCTTAGTTCTAACAACTTGAACAGCCCTATACCTTCGAAATGATAGAAGTAATTTCCAGGTATACATAAACAGCGGGAGCTGCAAGTAGTAACGCATCAAAGCGATCAAAAAATCCACCATGACCGGGCAAAATATTTGATGAGTCTTTAGTGTCGTACATCCTTTTTAATTTACTGGCCGCAAGATCTCCAACAGGACCAAATATCGAAACTATTAAGACAGCTGGCATTAGAATAGATAAGCTGTAAATTTCTACGGGTGATAGTATATAAACCAAAAGAAGCCCGACTGCAGCTCCAAGTACTCCGCCAAAAAAACCTTCCCACGTTTTCTTCGGGCTAATTTTGGGAGCAAGAAGATGTTTGCCAAATTTTCGCCCGAACATATAAGCAAACACATCGTTTCCCCACACCATCATCAAGACCATGGTAGCGAGAATAAAGCCCTCTAAACTGGTTTCCATATATCGGTCTCTAAGTAAAATAAGCGTTAGAATACCAATTGGCGCATATAAGCCGCAAAAAATTGTAGTAACCAATGAAGTATACGATCGATCTGAGCCACGCACAATTTCGCTTAAGATTAGCAGCAGAAACAGAGATAAACCGATTAAATGTTCATATGGTAAATAGGGTATAAAAAGCACCCATATACCAATTAAATGCATAAACGGCCTGCTGGGCCTGGCGTTTCCCACCTCAAACATAGTTGCCATTTCCCATTGAATAATAAG
Source organism: Balneolales bacterium (assembly GCA_022565805.1). Lineage (GTDB taxonomy): Bacteria > Bacteroidota > Rhodothermia > Balneolales > Cyclonatronaceae > Cyclonatronum. The sequence continues at coordinate 866 of JAIULZ010000071.1, read as the reverse complement.
GGCAACCAAGGCCATCATTATCTTAAAAGGCCAGCCACCAAACCATAAAACCCCAAGAAAAAGCGGTGTGGCAATTAGTGCAAAAAGAACGCGCTTTGTTAACTCAGACAAAGAAATAGAATTAAAGTTGATATATATCAAATTAAGATATCTGCGAAAGTCCTGGCTGTTTCAGTCCCCCGTGGTCTATTTTGGCATAACCGTTTTCAAGCTAAACCATATAGTATAATTAAATTTGTAATCCCCAAAATACTGAAATCACCCTCAATAGCTGAGCTTCTGCTAATAAGAGTATAAAAAGCCTCCGCAGACTTCAACACTACAATATCTAAAATAAAAAGAAGTTAGTCACCTTTTTTTGCACGATAGTAAAATAAAAATGGTAGAAAAGAATATAACCGAACCTTACATGCTTGGCATAGCACACTTCACGCTTAAAAGAAGCTTTCCTTCCTGTGGTGAATTGTTCCTAAATGAACAAATAACAAAAAACGATGGCAAAACTATCTTTTTAAGGCTTTTATTGCCAAAAATAAAACATTGAATTCGCGTAAAACCTTCGAATGGTCCACGAATGGTCCCCGACGGGGCAGGCTGGCACAAGTTGAGAAACACTTTGGTACTAAATAATGCAATAAACAAAGGCCCAATACTTTGTAGGATAGCAAGGCATACATTATTAATAGGGGCTCGGGGATGTGGTCAGGCTCAAAAATAGATTCAAATATCAATGCCTAACAGCAACACGGCAATATATAAATCGTCCCCGAATTGGCAGGCAAAAAGAAGGGGGGGGCAAATTTGTTGCGCTTTAGCTTAACTTCCGCAAAAAGACCGTGTAGTGGCTACAAATCAACTTATTTAAC
>JAIULZ010000070.1 GCA_022565805.1 Balneolales bacterium | reverse complement strand
ACGTAATTTAAATGGAATGAAGCCTGATTTTTAAAATTTTGATGAAGTTGAGCTATGAGAGCATTTAGTTTCAACTTATGCTACAAAAAAACCCGTAATCTAATTCACTCGAAAAGTGATAGATTACGGGTCGATTTCATGCTCTATTTCCTGAATACTATTTACTTTGGTTATAATGAAGGTTTGATAAACCAGTAAATTTGATCTTATTCATCGTCTTCCTAAATAAAACCTAAAAGATAGATTATCTTTTTGAGGATTTTATTTTTGCTTTAAGTCAGAATATGGGTAAAAATGAAGGTTTTGCAAACCCTTCCATTAAAGCTTTCTACTAAGCTATGAGTAATATAAGATAATGAATTCTCCAATCCCGACAGATCTCAGGGAGCACCAGTGCGGGTAATTTGGAGTATGCGCTTTTCCATACCTTCTTTTATGGAAGTTCTTACAGCCTCTATATCTCCGTTATCTACATACATGGCGTGTATATAAAGCGTTTTACCGTCTTTGGAATAATCCAAACTCAAAGTGCCGGGAGTAAGAGAAATAGAATTGGCGAGTAATGTTTTTTCAAGATCTGTATTTGCATCAAGCGGAATACCGATGATACCCGACTGCATTTTAAAACTTGGTTTCATTACGTCTATAGCCACCCGAATACTCGATATAAACAGTTCTTTAATAAAATAAAAGATAAAGCTTATACCATACCATAATCTTTTGGTATAACCGGAGTCGTCTATTGCCGGTGAGGCAACCAATAAAACAATGTAACCCAGTAAGAAACCTATCAAGAGGTTTCCCAGGGTAACTGCTCCGGTAATGGCAGCCCAAATAAAAGCTAAAAGGGCATTTACAAGCAATAATTTCATGGGTTCAATACAGCGTTTATATAGATTGAGGGGTCAAGCAGCTGCTCGGCTGCCTCGAACAAAATGGCAAAAAACGGTTCGCCAAAAATTCCAAGAACAACAATTACTAACGCTATTATTGCAACAGGAATATAAAGCGCAGCTTTCTGATTACCTGATACTGGTTTAAAGTCCGGGTCTGAAGCCAGTCTTGACGCGTCGGGCAACGGACTCCAGTATGCACCCATCCATATTTTGGTCATCGAAAAGAGTGTCATCAAACCAACAGCTAATGCAAAACCAATAACCACCCACTCTTGTACTTCAAGACCGGCATAAATAACGGTATACTTTGCCCAAAAGCCGGTAAGTGGCGGCAAGCCTGCCAGAGAAATAGCCGATATAGCAAACAGCGAGCTTAGTAAAGGGTTTGTTTTATACAAGCCCCCGAGTCTTGAAAGGTGATATGAGCCTACCTCTTTGTTGGCGATACCTGCAACTAAAAATAGATTGGTTTTAGCCAGTATATTATGAAGAATATAGTAGATAACACCAGCCAGAGCAATTTTAGTAAAGAAAGCCAGACCCATAATCATATATCCAATCTGACTTACGATATGAAAGCTAAGAATCTTTCTTGTATCGTATTGTGATGCCGCCCCAAGTACACCTACAACCATTGTTGGTACGGCAATCCATAGCAGGATTGTATGTGTGTAGCCAATATCCTGAGTAAAAATAAGGGAGAACATTCTCACTAGCGAATAAACGCCTACTTTAGTGAGCAAAGCACCAAATATGGCTGTAACCGTAATCGGTGGCGTATGATATGATGCGGGAAGCCAGAAAAATAGGGGGAAAACAGCCGATTTAATCCCGAAAGCAATCAGAAACATCATTGATGCTGTTACAACAAGACCGGTATTTTCAGTTCCCTGAAGAGCCTCGGCCATTGCAGCAAAATTAAGCGTGCCGGTAATACCATACATAATACCCACACCCGACAAAAAGATGAGGGATGAAAACAGGTTAATCACAACATACTTTACAGCACCATCTAGCTGTGATTTTTTGTTACCAAGTGCAAGAAGCACAAATGAGGTAATCAACATTACCTCAAACCAAACGTAGAGGTTAAAAAGGTCACCTGTGAGGAAAGCCCCAATAACGCCAAAAATAAGTATCTGATACAATGGGTGGTATCCAAACGACTCGCGCTCGTCATCCATATCACCAAGTGCATAAACACTCACTACAAAAGCTTTTAGCCCCGTTACCAAAACCATGAGCGCGCTGAACAAATCAGCCACCATAGAAATACCGAAAGGGGCCTCCCAATTACCGGGTTGTACAACCTGAATACCATCGGTACTTACAACATACAATAATACAGACGATGCCACTAAAAGCAGGGCCGATCCAATTACACCAATCCAACGCTGCAATCTTCTGTTGTTAAATGCAATCAGAGCGATCGAAGCGGTAAGAATCGGTATCAGAAGCGGATATAAAACGATATGGTTCACTTATTTTTCCTCCCCTTCAGTTACAGCCGTTTCCGGCAGTTCTTCTCCCTTGTAAGCTGGTTCTGCAACCCGCATATCATCTACATTAATAGTGCCCATTTCTGTATAGGCCCGATATGTTAATACCAGCGCGTATGCAAAAAGACCAAAACCGATTACAATAGCGGTAAGAACCAAAGCTTGGGGCAGTGGGTTTGCTATAGCCTCTGTTGGCACATACTCGCCGGCAGCAATTAAAGGAGGAATTCCCCTGTCTAGTCGGCCAAGTGTAAAAATAAGGAGGTTTACAGCGTTGCTGAGAATTACAACCCCGATAACAACGCGAACAAGGTTTTTACGAAGCAACAGATATACGCTTAACGCAACCAGCACTCCGATTACAATAGCTAATAATGGCTCCATCAGTTTGTTTCTTCTTCAAGTGCAAAAATTACGGCGAGTGTAAAACCAACTACTACCAAATAAACGCCAATGTCAAAAATTAGTGGTGTTCCTATATGGAGTTCGTTGCCAAACAGAACAGGAAAAACCCATTGTCCGGTAAAGAAAGCATCACCGGCCCACATAGAAATAAAACCGCTAAGTAGAGCGAAAAGCAGGCCCCAGCCCACCATAATACGCGGATCGATACGGAGAAGCTCTCGGGTTACTTTTGTACCAAAGGCAATGGCAAAAAGCACAAAAGCTGCTGCGCCAACAAGCCCGCCTATAAATCCACCTCCGGGTTCATTATGGCCTCTGAAAAACATAAATATGGAAAAAACCAGCAATAGTGGAAAAATAAGGCGTGTTGCGGTTTGCAGAATTACAGATTTCATACGTTTGTGCCCTCCTTAGCATGCAGTTTTCTCCCGAATTTAATAAGACCGTATACACCTACACCGGCCACACCCAATACTACGATTTCGCCAAAAGTATCGAGTGCTCTGAAATCGACAAGAATCACGTTCACTATGTTTCGCCCATAAGCAACTACATAACTGTTTTCGGCGAAGTATTCACTCATATAGGGGTCGAAATCGAGGGTTAAAACGGCTAGCATAACCAATGTTACGACCAGGCCGGCACCTGCTGCAATTATTCCATCCCTTATTTTTGATGAGGGCGCAGTATAGCCTTGAAATTTCGGTATATGAACAAGTACCAGTGCCACCAGAATTACGGTTAAGGTTTCTACCAAAACCTGAGTAATTGCTAAATCCGGCGCGCTGAAAAGAACATATACAAGAGATATGCTATAGCCAACAACACCCAGAGCAGCAATAGCTACGAGACCGGAACTTGCGAACACGGCTGCAAATGCGGCCGTAATGATAACACCTGCCAGAATCCATTCGTAGAACATGATATCGGAGAAATCCAGCATCATAGCCATATCGGTTTTAGCTACAATAGTATAGCCGGTAAGGACTACAAAAAACGTTATTAGCGTTAACAGATAATACCTTAGATAACCGTTCTGAAAAAACCTGGTCTGTGCAGAAGCAAAAGAAAGTATTCCATTGAGTGTATGCTCGTATCCATTTTTGGGAGCGACTCCCAGCACCCGATCGTAACCCTGCATTACCTTCGACGAACGGAAATTATCCCAAAGGAAGAATACACCGATTCCACTAAGTAAGGTGAGTACACTAAGAATTAATGCGGCATTAATACCATGCCAAAGAGATAGGGATACAACCAGTTCTGGTGTACCGGCAATAGAAGCTGCTGCCTTTGTAATTAAAGTTCCGTCTATCATAAACGGCAACACTCCAAAAAGAATCGACAATACAGATAAGAAGGCGGGGCCAATCCACATCGAAACGGGAGCCTCATGCACTTTCTTTGGTGTTTCCTTAAACTCGCCGAAGAATGGTTTCAAAACAACAATGGCGCTAGTTGCCACTACAGCTACATTGGCTGCGACTGCTGCGAAAATAAAGAACATTGGGAAAATAGCCGCAGAAAGGGCTGCCTCATAAACAAGCTCTTTACCGATAAACCCAAGTAAAGGGGCAATACCTGCCATAGATAAGGCAGCAATACAGCCAAATGTAGCTGTAAAAGGCATAAGTTTGCGCAAACCTCCGAGCTGTGTTACATCTCTTGTGCCGGCTTCATGATCTATAGTTCCGGCAACCATAAACAGTGCACCTTTATACAGCGAATGTCCTAAAATGAAAACGGCAACAGCTTTAACGGCGTACTCATGGCCCATTCCAAGTAGCATGGTTAGCGTACCCAAAGCCATAACGGTAGAATAAGCAAGTAGCTTTTTAAGGTCTGTATGAGCCAATGCAAGCCATGCAGAGATAAGCATGGTAATAGCGCCTGTAATTGTTACTATATAGGTCCATTCTACAGTACCGCTAATTACCGGGCTTAGTCTCGCAAGCAGGTAAATACCTGCCTTCACCATAGTGGCAGAGTGAAGATAGGCAGATACAGGAGTTGGCGCAGCCATAGCTCCGGGTAGCCAGAAATGAAACGGGAATTGTGCAGATTTAGTAAATGCCCCAATCAGTATACAAATTAGCATACCAAGATACCATGGATGATCGGCCAGCACAGCCGGGTCCGACAGCATTTCGGAAATCTCCATTGTTCCGGCCATCATACCAAGCAGAATTAAACCAGCAAGTAGTACTAAACCTCCGGAACCCGTAATGAGTAGTGCCTGTAGGGCTGATTTACGGGACTCTTCTTTTTCGTGCTTATAACCAATAAGCAGGTAAGAGCTAATACTGGTTAATTCCCAAAAAATAAAGAGTGCGATGATGTTATCGGCCAGAACAACACCCAGCATAGACCCCATGAAGAGGAGTATACTGAAGTAAAACCGGGGCAACTTAGGATCTGCACCCAGATATCCTCCACCGTAAATCATAATAAACGTACCTACCCCGCTAACAATAAGCGCAAACATGAGGCTGAAGCCATCCAGGTAGAACGATAAATTTATACCCAGATAAGAAACCCAGGTATACGATTCCCTGAATACTTCCCCACCCGAAACGAGCGGAATATAGCTAAGCAGGTATACAAAAACAGTTAAGGGGAACAGAGCAAGCACCCAGCCGGACACATTCCGAAAATACTTGGCTGCCATGGGGCCTATAAAGGCCGCCCCAAAGATCAGTAATACAGAAAACAGAATAGTCATCGGGCGTCAGATTCTTCTTTGCTGTTCATTTCGGCAGTTACCCCGTTTGTTGCGGAGTTATTTTCTGCCCTTTCATTCTTCAACTCATCAATTATAGTATTTTCCCAGAGATCCATGCCTACATAATAGGCCGATCGTGCTATTAGATGTGCCGCAATGGGCGCCGTAAGCAAGAGAAAGAGAATTGTTGCAATTACACGTGTAAGAACAGAGATCTCATCAAATGCTACAGAGACGGCCAAAAGAGTTAGACCAGCACCAAGAGTACCTGCCTTGGTAGATGCGTGCATTTTCATCATTAAATCTGGCAGGCGAAGCACTCCTATTGCAGCAACAACTACAAAAAAGGATCCCGAAAGCAACAATATGGCTATAAATATTTCACTCATATCTTGTCGTCCGTTGAGTTTTGGCCGGCTTTAAGCACGTATCGTGCAAAAGCTGTAGTCCCCAAAAAGGCAATAAGGGCAACCACAATTGCGGCATCAATAAAATCGGAGGTATCTGTGAAAACACAGTATGTTGCTATAAAAGCGATAAGAATATAGGCTATCAAGTCTAGTGCTACTACCCTATCCGGAAGACTTGGCCCGATCATAAGGCGTATTAAGCCTGCAACGAGAGACAGGCTTAGCGCACCAAACGTTATTAAGATTATTGTATTAAGCATAGATTATAACTGAATAAGAATCTTGTTCTTACCAAACCACAAATTTAGATTTACAATTAATGGAAGGGATAACGAGTACAGATTGAACCGGCTTTCTGCTTTACCCCTAATCCATAGTTACAAATTTGAATTTGTGTTGTAATACCTGTGAAATCTTTAAATGGAATATTTTTCTTACATCTGGATAGCTCATGGAGATGTAGATAATTTTGTAGCGAAACCAAAAGCAAAAGGCTCTTATACCAAATACCGGGCGCAGACTGTACATATTATCTATAATTATCTGCCTTTTTTCTGATCCCCCTATTCGATTGATACAAACCTTAATGTACCGTTTTGCAAAATTCGTCACTACAGTTGCAACTTTACTCATGTACTTTATTAAAATCACTCAAAACTTTGTCTTTCCTCAAAAAATAATTTACTACAGCTGTTTGATTTTATTGGGCTACAGCTCATTATCTGAGAAGACTTAAAATAATTTTTTTGGGAACCTGGTCAAAATTTTTCGTAATGCTTAAATAAAAACAAAAGAGCCGGTCTAACTCGTTAAACTCGGCTCTTTAGGGAGAATTTCAATTATGAATATGAGATTATATTCGTGTAAAAATTCGTTTTATTTGCTTGAAAAATGATCTTATAAATATACAAAAGTGATTATGGTTCACTTAGTTTAAAAATATCCGAAAGCACAAGTTTTCATGCTTATGGATCCTCCTCTTCTTCTTCCTCAGGTTCTTCGGGCTCTACTGGTTCAACGGGTTGCGGATCTGCCGGAGGAGTCGGGTCAGGATCTGCGGGTGGTGGCATAGGTTGAGTTTCGGCCGGCGGCATTGGAGGCTGTACAGCAGGCTGCGGCTGCGGTGGTGTTTGCATTGGCCTGAATAAGCCTCTGTCTTCGCCTGTATCCTGCGTACCCATTTGCCTATCTATTCGGGTATTAATCATGTTTACGCCAGGTAACCGCTGCGACTGATTTAAAAGTATATTCGGGTCGGTAACTGATTGTGATACTCTAAACCCTACCCGCGGGGAGGCGTGGTTACGATGTCTGAAGTCGCGAACGCCTACACCTATAAAAAATTCATTGGATGCCCAGCTCCCCCCCCTTACGATTCTTCTTGGCTCATTTTCGTTTTCATATAAGGGAGTAACAAGCTGTGTATTGGTGCGTGTTAATGTGGTATACGATGGGAAGTATGCATCTTGGCACCATTCGGCTACATTACCAGCCATATCGAAAAGGCGAAAGTTATTGGGCGGGAATACACCAACGGGAGCAGTAATTACAAATCCATCCTGTGCAAAGTCTCCTCCGGGCGCAAAGTTCGCCAAAATTTGCCCGGTATGCCTGCTACGTATATCGAGGCCGTCCCATGGAAATACTCTGCCACTTACTCCGGATCTTGCTGCATACTCCCATTCACTTTCTGCTGGTAAACGAAGACCAGCCCATTCTGCGAATGCCACGGCCTGATCCCATGTTACAGCTACAACAGGAAAATCATTAAACTCAGGTGAGTGAAAATAAGAACGCCATGGAACTCCGATTTCACGCTCCCAGGCTGCAGAATCGGGCATCATTATTTGCCTTTCGTCTTCTGCAATGGAATTTAGAAATGCTTTATACTGACCGTTAGTAACTTCAAACTGCCCCATCATAAAGGAGTTGACAGAAACTCTTACTTTTCCGGCAGGCTGTATGCCAAGTGGATCGGTATTATCATTTCCCATAAGGAAACTACCACCGGGTATAAGTACCATTGGCATAAAACTACCATCCGGAAGTTCATGTAACTGCACATATTCTTCTGGCAGGTAGTATTGTACACCAGTTCGGGGATCAATATCTATGTTTTGGGTAAATGGGTTATCATCCCGTTCCAGCTCTTCATCATCCGAAGATCCAAACAGATTGTTAAAAAAATTACATCCACCTAGCGTCAGTGAAATAGCAAAGAGCAGAGTGAGCAAGAAGGATTTGTTGATAAACTTCATTCCTGAACTAGTTTTTCGTAAAAGATATAGAGTGTAAATCGATGTGCTATGAAAGGGTAGTAAACCGAATTTATTGGAAACATCCGCTAAAGATAAATAACTTATACTTACTTACAATGTATTTAACTTATCTTTTTTTGATGGTTACTGCAGCTTGTTCTTTTTGCAAAAACCGCTTTTTTAGCCCCTTTAGAACTAAGTTAAACCATTTTTACTGTTTTTGGCGCTAACACGAATTTTTCTGTTCTTGATTTCCTTCTTCTTTGAGTGCGTTATTTTTTCAGGAATCTGTCATGTTGTGCCGTTAGCATTCCCATTATTCTTTTTTTATGACTCCGATTAACGAGCATGTTTCTTTTAGCGAAGACGATACATTTACAATAGCCAGAGAGCTGGCTGCATCTTGTAAGGAAGGAGACGTGGTCTGCCTGCATGGTTATCTGGGCGCCGGTAAAACTCACTTTGCTAAAGGTTTCGCTTCTTTTTTTAAAATAGACCCGGATCAAGTGGATTCGCCCACATTTGTTATTCTGCAGGAATACCATGGCGAACCACTGCATGTATATCATTTCGATGCCTATCGGCTGCAGAGTACTGAGCAGGTTAAGAGCATTGGTGCTGAAGAATATCTTTATGGAGATGGTATTTGCCTAATTGAATGGCCGGAAAAAATGATTGATTTAATTCCTGAATATGCTATTCATGTATACCTCGAAACAATATCTGAAAGTAGCAGGCGTATAAAAATCGTTTTTGGTGAATCTATTTCTTAGTATTTTAATTTTTCTATGCCTGTAAAAAAACTTTCTTACCGATTCGACCGTCTCCCGGTTATTTTTCCCTACCACTACAGGGCTAATAACCATTTAACTGTTGGAGACCTGGTTTACTATGGCCCTTGTCCCGAATATTATGGCATAGGTGAAATTCTGAATATTGTAGATGATTTTTGCATTGTAGATTTCAGGGGTACAGGTTCGCTTAGTGTTCATAAAGAAGCATTTGAACTTCGCTATATGATACCCATCCATAAATTAAATCTAAGCCATTTACTTACTGGTGCCGATTCCTGATTTACCCTTGCTGAGTATCCAAAACGCTGCTGATACCATCAACCCGGGATAAAACGGCTCTACTCCCCGATATGCGTAAGAAAATATATCCTCAGAATGAAATATACCCAGGATTAGCCAGATAAGAGATGCTGAAAAAGCGCCGAGTATCGAATAAGTAACAAACTTTGGTTTTATTGCAAATACCGGCAGATAAAGACCCAGCACCGGCAGTAACAAAGCCGGGATTACTAAACTGCCGGCCACATACCATAAACTGATTACACTTGGGAAAAAGCCAATCATTGCTAGTGCTATAAGTGTACCTGCGAGAATTCCGGTTCGGGTGAGGGCAATTCTGCTCATGTCCGGAAACCAATCTGCAATTACATCCCGCCCGATGGTTTGTCCAGACAGAAATAAATAGCTGTCTAGTGTAGACATAATGGTAGCAACGAGGCCAGCTATAAATAAGCCAAGTAAACCGGCAGGCAGTATTACAGCAGCCAGCTCCGGATATGCTGCAACAGGATTTAAAAGTTTATCCCCGAGAATAGAAAAGGCGTATAAACCGGCCGTTAGTGTTAACAGATCGAATACAGCCCAGAAACCTACCGATATGAGTATGCCTTTGCGTGCCGTTTCAGGAGAGCGTGATGCAGCGCAACGCTGATGAAAACCCGGGTCTACGAAGGTCCACATAGCAATAAAAAACCACACTAATATGTACGAAATATGATGACCGCCGGTAATATCTGTATGGCTTTCCGGCAGATTTCTGAACATTTCCAATGGTGAGCCATAACCCGACCAGGCAAAAGCAATGAGCACCACAAAACCGGTGTACATAAGAAATAGCTGCAGCCAGTCGGTTCGCACAACTGCGCCAAAACCACCACTGCTTACATAAATTACAGAGAAAAAGGTTACTCCAAGCATAGGCCAAATCGGGCTACCCGTACCGAGTACAAATTCTGCGAGTACACCTAACATTAAAATATATGGCGCCGGACTAACTAAAATGGCAATACCTGCAGCTCCCGAAATCTTAGCCGACTTGCCGTATACTCTTCCAAGCGCTTCCGGGATGGTTAAATCTAAACCTTTCTGTATTTTACCGGCAATTGTAAATGCATAGATTATGGCAAAGACATAAAATGGAAACCCAAACAGCAGCCACTGAGATATACCGGCTAAATAAGTAAACTCGCCCACCCCCAGAATGCCACCATACCAGGTCGCAACCAGTGTTGCTACCAAACCAGGCAAACTTAGTTTTCTGCCCGAAAGCAAAAACTGTGCTTCGGTTTGCGTTTCGTTATTTCCATCTTTACGATTTCTTAAAACTAAAATAACCAGGAAAATGCCATATAAAATTAATGGCACCCAATCTATCAGTCTAAAGGCCATGTCGCCTCCGTAATAAACAACAAGCAACCTTCGCCAAAAACTATTTCTACAGGGCCTCCAAGGGCTTCATTCGAAGATCCGTCTCTTTTACCATTTTCAAGAGACTCGTTGTTTAGGCAATATTTTAATCCGCGGCTTGTAATGTTTTTTACTATGCCCGAAAGTGGAAAAAGCGAAACCACTTCTCCTTTGTGCATCGTACAGTAAAAAGGTGATGTAATAACCCGCGTAGTGCAATAATCATCGGTGAGTCTAAGCTCACTAAATGCATCAGAAAACTGCTGTATAACGGAAAGGTTTTTTAACGTATGATCGATTCGGTAGCCTGTTCCACCAAGCACTATTACATCGGTGGCATTAAGCTTTCGGGCAAGTTTTAAAGCTTTTTCGAGATCGTTAGTTTCCTGATCTTCGTCTGTTATAACTTCTGCGCCGGCGCTTTTACACGTATTTATTTCGTTTGCAGCGCTATCCAGGTCGCCAATCAGATAATCAGGCATAATTCCGTATTTAAGCAGTGCAGAGATACCACCATCTGCCGCGATAGTTATATCTGCCCACTTAACGGCTTTGCTCAGGTTTTTTTGTGAAGGCGGCCTTCCATTGGCCATAATTAATACCTTAGCGATGTTTCTGCCTCCATTATTTACCAAAAAGGGATAAAAATATGCCTACTGTAAATAGCACAACCCAAAGTAGCCAAGGGCCATTAAGAACCACAGCGATTACACCTCCTACAATACAGGCGCCAGCTATAACAGCACTTTTTAAGCCTTCCAGCGGCTTTTCATTTGTCCGGTTATTAACGCTTTCATCCAGATAGCGCATGCTGTCTGCAAATATTTTAGGTAAGCGAACAGCGATATCTATAAACTCGGGCGCACCCCTCATAAGCTCTTTGCTTAACGCCTTTAAACTAAATTGCTCTTCAAAGATTTTTGCGATATGCTCTCTGGAAACTGCTGGCACATCCATTTTGGGGTTTAGCATTTGCCCCACAGATTCGAAAGTGATGAGTGCTTTTACCATAAGTGTCATTTCAACTGGAAAGAAAACACGGTGTCTTGCTCCTATACCAAGCGACTCTACAATCATCTTACCCATGCTAAATCTGCCGGATTTTGCCTGCTGGAAATATCTTCTAAGCAAATCGGTTACTCCCCTTCTAAACTGCTGCAAGTTACCGCCACGACCCACAGTCGCCATTGCCGACAAATATCCTGCCGCGCCCTCAATATCCCCGTTTACCAAGGCATGGAAGTAATACAGCATCTGCCGCCTTGTTTTTTCTTCGAAACGCCCAACCATACCGAGATCAATAAAACCTACTTTTCCATCAGGTAATATAAACAGATTCCCGGGGTGCAAGTCTGCGTGAAAAAAGCCATCCCTGTATAACATTCGTATAATTCCCGCGGCTCCGTTGTATATGAGCTTATCCCGGTTTTTCTGCGAAATATACTCCATCCTGGAGTCTCCCGGCTTGTAGCCATCAAGCAGCTCCATTACCATCATATTTTCGTTGCTGAACTCCCTGTAAATTTTAGGGAAGATAATGCCATCGTAGTCTGCAAAATTAGCCTGAAAAGTTTCGGCATTGTCTGCTTCGTTTTCCAGATCTACTTCACGGGCGGTGAAGGCACAAAATTCATCTATAAGTCTGCTGGGCTGGTATTGTGGGATTATGATTTCCAGAAAGTAACCCAGAAGTTTCAACAGGTTTATATCGGTAAGAATGGTATCGCGAATACCGGGTTTTACTACTTTAATTACTACTTTGTCTCCGTTAAACAAGCCGGCGACATGCGTCTGCCCTATAGAGGCAGAGCCCAGCGGATCCGGATCTATATACGTAAACACTTCTTCTATTGGCCGCTGCAGATTAAACTGAATGAGCTCTTCCATTACTGGAAACGGCACTTCCGGAAGCCGGTCCAGCAGGTTTTTTAATTCTTCTGTTACAATCTTTGGAAGAATATCTTCTCTTAATGAAAGTATTTGCCCCAGTTTTATATAGGTCGGCCCAAGTAATTCCAGTCTTTTCCTTAGCTGGATGGGAAATGATTCGTAGCGGAGGTCTTTTTTTACAAAGGGCGTTGCTAAAATCGAGAAAAAACGAAGCCAAAAAGACCGAAGCCCCTTCTTTCTTTCTTTGGGTAAACTATTACGAAATGCAAGTAAACCACCTAGCAACAGACCAATTACATGTCTGCTAATAATCAGGAATCTTCTAAAAACCCCTTTATACGGAGCTAAGGGATCAATTTTATAGGGCGATTTTTTGCGCCCTTCCCTGTGCTGCTGTGCCTGTCGCTTCAACTCCTCAATATATTCTTCGTCTTTAAGAATCTGAGAATCAGCTTTGGGGGCAGACTTAGTTTTATTTTTTCCGGCTATGTTCAATAGAATTCCTGGAGCGTTTTTAATGCCGGCGATATTTCGCCATTGCCTTGTGCATAAATTTGATTTCTGATCCGGCCCTGAGCTTGAATTTTAATTTTATGAAGGACATTTCTAAGCCCTCAGCTTCAGCAATATACAGACAAAAATAAAGGTTTTTAGAACGCTTTGAGAAACCGGTGGTTTAGTAGAATTTAGTTTAGTTGCAAAAATTATCGCAATATAGACGAACTATTCGGTTATTTTATTCGACAAAGCAACAGGGCTGTAAAATTTAAGGTTTTACAAAATCCTATTCCGGTAAATTCTCAGCGCATGTATTATACAAAAATAGATGATGTTAAGCCTATTTCGAAGATAATACCGGTTAGTTTTTTTGATCTAATATCCCATAATTTTATGTTTAAATGTCCCGATCAGAGTACAAGAATTGCTAATTAACTTAATTCTAAAAAACGAAAGCGAGTCGTTACGAAGCCGGGTATATTCATTTAAGAAGCGTAGCCGGGCTTATATGGCGAATCAATTTATTTCCGGGTTCGTTGTTCTGTATTTCAAGCACAAAAAAGTAAACTCCACTGGAAAAGTTGCTTCCCGACCACACCGCTGCATGCTCACCTGCTGTCATTTTTTGCCCGTTAATTAATTGTGCTACCCTCTGGCCAAGCGCATTATACACCCATAAAGACACCTCTGAGTTTTCTGCCAAACTAAAACGAAGCTGCGTTACCGGATTAAAAGGATTTGGATATATCCCTGAAATGCCTGTTTCAACCGGCCTTTCTGCCTGGCTACTATGGGGATAAACAGAAACCGGAGGCTGTGGTTCTGCTTCGTATGTAACGGGCAACAGCTCGTAGCTCACATTCTCAAACTCGTTTATTCTTGCAGAAAGCGGAATAACCTCCGCCGTACCTTGCTGTAGCTGATTAAACACTATAGTGGCCGCAATTCCTTCCTGCGCAAACATATTCGATGCCCAGACCAGTCTTATTATACCCGGCTCGGGCTGATAGGTATCCCGAATAAGTTCTCCAAAAACGCTGCCTGCGCTACTTAGCGCATCGAATCTGAGTATATTCGAAGAATATGCAATTTCGAGCTCGCCCGATATCATTTGTTCGGGTATATCCAAAACCTGAATTTCGACTGTCGATTCAGATCCCTGCTGCAACGGCTCTGCCAGTAATCGAATCACAATCGGAGCTGATTGCGCAGCCGCAGCCGGTGGCATGTTCTGAGACCTGGCGTCGAAGCCCGGGAAACGACTCAATTCGGGTCCCATGCCCGTGTCATTCAAATCAGCAGGGAAAGAGGTTTGGAAACCAGAACTTTTTCTTAAAATAAGGGCCGCATCAAATGCGCTTATGTACGTATTTCCGGAAACATCTGCTGCAAATGCGCGATCGAATGAAAGTATTGTTTCGGAACTACCCGTAATTTCGGCCAACGTTCGCAGGGCATCTTCCTCCCGAATATTTCCATTTCCGGTAACATCACCCCATTTAATTTGCTCTGTGGTTCCCGGCCGGGCGATTAGAAGCTGGTGAATAATCGAATTAACCGGGCTTGCATTTACTACTACGATCCCTAATTGTTCAACTTGCTCCCAATTCCACAAAGTATTCAAATACCGGGGATGAACCGTTTCTGGCTGTGATAACTCCGGAATATACGTCTGTATACTTCCATCTTGGAAATAGGCCGCAATCCCGACTAATGACTTAGCAGAGTTTCTGAAAAAAGCGGCCAGTATTTCGCCACTTAATCCGGAGTTCGCCTCTGGAACAATAGCGTAGTAATTTGCTGCATTCGCAGCTACCGACCATAGCGGATAGGGTGCGGTCGGTAAAGTTGTTCTCAATGAGCGTTTAAATGAAGTGGGATATCGCGATGCCTGCCCAAAACCAAAGCCCGGCCTCGACCAGGTTCCCGAAGCAAGGTGCCATAAATGCAGATTCACGATTTCATTGTGGTAGCTCAACCCCCTGGATTCAAGCTCTTCATGCACAAGATTCTCCACCCGGATTTCGGGATTTTGGGCTGCCCTTTCCCACAAATATTTTGTAAAAGCAGGCTGTATGGCTTCATCAAAATACTTGAACCAGCTTGCATGGGCATAGGCTACGGGGGTTCCCTGCGCGGGTGTTCTAAAAATAGATTGCTCGTTCAGAAAGTTTAAATATTCATTCACTTCAGGAAATACAGCATTTTCTGCTACCACAGCATCCATTTCGAGCCATGCAGTTTCGCCAAAAGGTCCTTGCCAATTGGCGTATCTGTATTGAATAGCGTGAAAAATTTCGTGCGCCACGCTAATTCGAGCCGCCCCGTCCCGCTCATTTTCAGCATCATTTCCCGGTATCCAGTCGAAAGTGGAATCTATAACAGAGAATGGCTCACCGTTTTCAAGACCGGTAAAACCGTAGAAACCCAGATTCCTTACAAAAATCGAGTAGCTGCCATCGCTACTTGCGGGTGACAAATAACCGGATTGATGAACATAATAATTTTTTGCCTGATCTGCCGAAAAGGCTAATAATTCAATAAAATCGGGAATACCGGATTGGCTATTATCTGTAAGGTCTACCATGTGCTCGCCCTCAGTAAAATACCAGATTGTAAAGGTGCCTTCTGGCGACTGATAACTATTTTCGGACGCTAATACTACAGGTTTTTTAAAAAACAGGGATTCCGACCGCTTCGTCATCATCGTACTGTTTCTATGATAGCGAACCGTTTTACCGGTAAGACATCGCGGCCGGCTAAAACTATGCTGGTTTTCGATACTGAGTAAATCGTTTCCGGAAGCAGCCGTCTCGTCGAGCCAATACTCTAGCCAGGGCGAAATCGCAGTTTTATCTTGTTCATTTCCCTGTGCCTGCATTGTTGATATAAACCCAAGACAGGCAATCCCCAGCACAATTGACTTAATAAGCCAGTTGTATACACTATTTTTATATTTTAAAATATTCTTCATGTAATGAACACTTCATAATGGGAAAAACAAAATCCGGTCCGGCAAATTTTTAATGGTTCAATCAATACCTTTCTTTGTATTTATCACTACCTCTTTAAAAGGTGATGGATTTCAAGTTGGAATAGTTAGCTAAAGATCAGACCTCCTCCGTGCCTCTATCTAAGGAGATTATTCCTTATATTTGTTATTAGCTATTTAACAGTCTGCACTGTCTTCCATAAAGTTAATAAATATTACACTGGCTAAGACATACGCTACCTGATAGAGCAAACTATGCAGAAGACATAAAGTTCCTCGCCAGCACCAAAACTATATACAGATCAACAATTCATAGATTATGCAATATACTGTTCTTCTTTATTACAAATTCAGCCCCATTCAAGATGCCGAAACCTTTATTAAACAACATCGTGCATTTTGTAAAAATAATGGCTTAAAGGGAAGAATCTACGTTTCGGAAGAAGGAATAAACGGTACTGTATCCGGGCTTAAACAAGCCACCGATTTGTACAAAGATACCCTGAGGGCTGTGTCGGGCTTCGAAAACACCGAATTTAAAGAAGACCCCTGCGACAGCATTCCATTTGCCAGGCTTATTGTGAAATATCGCCCCGAAATTGTTACGCTTCGCAGCCCGATAGATCTCGACCCTAATACAGAAGGTGGCAACAGGCTTAGCCCCGAAGAGTGGAAAGCTGTTCTTGAGGGTAACGAAGACTTTGTAATAATTGATGTTCGCAATAATTATGAAAGCAAAGTCGGACATTTCGAAGGAGCGATACTGCCGGACCTCAAAAATTTTTATGACTTCCCGCAATGGCTGGATGAAACAGATATCCCGAAAGACAAAAAAGTTTTAATGTACTGCACAGGGGGTATTCGATGTGAAAAATTTTCCGTTTTAATGAAGAAAAAAGGCTGGGAAGATGTAAATCAGCTTCACGGTGGCATTATAAATTATGGCCATGTTACAGGCGGGAAATTTTTTAAAGGAAAATGCTTCGTTTTCGACGATCGTCTTGTGGTGCCTGTTAATACAGACGATGAAGAGCCTATTTCTCATTGCGAAATTACCGGTGTACCTTCCGATAATTACCTGAATTGTGCAAATATGGAATGTAACCGGCTTTTTATTTGCTCTGAAGAAGGGGCTCGATTAATGGAAGGCGCATGTTGTGAAGAGTGCAAAAATCACCCCTATAAACGTCCTTTTAATCCGGATGACGCCTTTGCTCCCTTTAGAAAATGGTACGAATATTTTGGATCAGATTTCAAAGATCAAAAAAATACACAAACTGCAGGATAACATTACTAAGTCGGTTCCTGTTCGCATTATACAGCCTTATTCTTTCACCTATTCTTTTAGGGTGAAGGCTAATGAAGCAACTGGCACTCTTGTAGATTATCTTCACGCTCGTTTTCCATTTCGCGGTACCGACGAATGGATAAAACGTATTATAACTTCTAACATTAAGGTAAACGAATTAGATTCTGCACCGGATTACCAAATCAAGCCCGGAGACTGTATCACTCACTTCAACCCTTCTGTTAAAGAACCGGCTGTACCCGATTTAGTTAAAATCGTGCAGGAAACAGACGATTATATTGCCGTTTATAAACCGGCACCCATGCCTGTTCACCCGGGAGGCCGGTACTACAAAAACACGCTTACTTCCGTTTTGGCAGACATGGGCTATCGAAATCTAAGACTAGTCCATCGTCTCGATTCAGTCACCTCGGGGCTTATTATTCTCGCAAAAAACGCCAATTGGGCTCGTCTAATGCAGCAGGCTTTTACTGCAAAGCAAATACAAAAAAAATATATTGCATTAGTACGCGGCTCAATAAATAAAAAATCCTTTACATGTAATGAACCCATAACACGAGATACGGGCTTTCGCTTTAAGTGTTCTGCCGAAGGGAAACCATCTTCTTCAGGTTTTAGGGTCTTGAAATATTTCCCCGAAACAGACATTACAAAAGTAGAGTGTATTCCTTATACGGGCCGTACTCATCAACTAAGACTTCACCTCGCACACTGCGGATTCCCTATATTGGGAGATTTGGTTTATGAAAAAACTGCAGATATTAGCTCAAGCAACCGCCTTCAATCATCCGAAATTGCCCTCTTTAGCAGTTCACTCAGCTCCAAAAGCCCTGTCTTGTTTTGCTCGCTTCAACCAACGCAGCACTGGGTTTCTTCTTTTCAGTAAATAATACGTGGTTCATTTATTAAGACCTCTGCACGCGTGATACGAATTTTTTCCATTTTATTAGTTTTATCTGTATGCACGACATCTTGTGGCGTATTTAGTACACGCGATGCGGAGGATCCTGCAGGTGGCGGCGGAGCCGGATTTCAACAACCCGACAGACCCGAAGTTGTTATCACAAATATAATTGCATCCGTTTCTGCCTTAAGCGTAAACAACTATACCCGCAATTTCAGCAATCAGGATTTCAATTTTACCCCCTCTACCAGAGCTGTTGAAACCAATCCTGATATCTGGATTTCATGGGACATTGAGAGCGAAACCACATATTTTAGTAATTTGCAAGCCTCTGCACAGAACCAAACAGGCCATAGTTTAGAATTTACTAATGAACAAAGAGTTACCCTTCCAGATGGTGGAGAACGCTTTACTGCCTCTTACGAGATAAACATCTTTCATAACAGGCTCTCCGATGGAATTCCTACAGAGGCTTCGGGCTCCGTAATTTTCGATCTTATTCAAGACGATAACGGACTGTGGTCTATACAATCCTGGACCGATAACTCAGGTACACAACAGTTCAGCTGGTCCGAATTAAAGGCTTCTTTTTTTAATTAACATCTTACCCGCTCTTTAAATGTTGTAAACCACATATTGGCTCATTTAATCGTTTATGCCTTTTGTACCGTATTCCTTATTCTGTTCTAAACGTTTGTCACACATCAATAATACGGACTATTGGTTGACGTTATAAATCTATCCTTTCACTTTTTACAAATAAGGTTCGCATCCTTTTCCCACTTAATAACCGAACGAGTTCATAGGTAATAGCATTTTGGGTGGTGTTCTAATTGCATACACTCAAATAATAAACCAACATATCAATCAGCTATGAACAACATCAAGTATTTTTTTATAATTTTAATTTTTGCATTTTTTGCTAAGGCCTGCGACAGCAGCTCATCAAGTGTGGTAGACCCAACTGAACCCAACATTGTAGATATTGCCTCCTCTGACGATAATTTCTCAATCCTTGTTGATGCACTTGTTCAAACCAATTTAGTAAGCACGCTCGAAGGCTCTGGCCCATTTACAGTATTTGCACCTTTAAATTCAGCATTTGAAAACCTGCCAGAAGGTTTACTAGCAAGTCTTACAGACGAGCAACTCTCTGAAATTTTACTTTATCACGTTTTGGCAGCCGAAGTTGGCTCTGCTGCACTTCAGCCGACACAAACCGTTGAAACTGCTAGTGGTGAAGAAATCTTTATAACCGTACAGGGCGGAAATGTTCTTGTTAATGGTTCTGCCGCCGTTGTAGATGCAGATATACTTGCTTCGAATGGGGTTATTCATGCAATTGGGAATGTTTTGATCCCCGATTCATTTGGCTCTATTGCCGATAATGCCCAAAAGCGTTACTTCTTAACGGCTTTAGTAGAAGCACTTGTAGCTACCGATTTGGTAGGAGCTGTTGCAGATCCGGATGCTGAGCTCACCGTATTTGCCCCTACTAACGAAGCATTCGACGCAATTTCAGATGTAGCAGCAGGGCTTACAACTGAAGAATTGGCTAGCATATTACTTTATCATGTTGTTGATATGAGAGTACTTTCTACCGATTTACAGGGTGAGCAAACTGTACCTACTCTTAATGGCCAAACTATAGATATTGTAGTTGAAAATGGTGTTGTCACGATTAATGGTTCGGCCACAGTTACTTCCGCAGATGTTAACGGTACAAACGGCGTAATTCATGTTATTGATGAAGTTTTGCTACCTGATGCAGAACAGCAAGCTGATGGCGTAATTACATTAGGCCATGTTGGCGCTTCTGCATGGGTAATTGAAGAAATTAATGGTGAAGGCGCATCTGCAGAAATTGGTGAAGAAAACGCAACTCTTACTTTACAAGCTGGCTTGCGCTACGAAATCGTAAATCTTGGAACGGGTAATCACCCATTTCAACTTCGTGATGGAAATGGTGATGTTTTAATTGCAGAGCTTGGTAATGGTTCTTTGCAAGACTATGAGCCCGCTAATGTAGTAATAGATGAGTCTGCCGGAACTATTAGCTTTACACTTTCTGGCAACCTTGCTGACTTGGTAGCTACCTACAACTGTGCTCCTCATCCTTCTATGGAAGGTAGTATTGTAGTTAATCAGCCAGTGCTGTAGTAACTTAAAAAACCATAAATAGCAGTTTATCACGTTACTGAAATATCGTTAGCACGCATGATTTTAGCATGCATCAGGCGCCGGATTCATCAACCGGCGCCTTTTTTATTTTATTGAAGGCTATCTCAACTTCATCAAAATCTTAAAAATCAGGCTTCATTCCATTTAAGCTGCGTTCGGTAGTGCTACATTTATAATTTTTATAGAAAAGCATATTTATTCAAGCGATTCAGCTAAAGAGCACCTTA
>JAIULZ010000069.1 GCA_022565805.1 Balneolales bacterium | reverse complement strand
CTTTCTCAAAGCGGTGAACCCAGTTTGTTATTTGTTTAAAACTTGTCTGGTAGAGTTCTTCGAGCTTTCTGCTGGGTTGGCCGAGTGCAACCTGGTATACAGCATATAGCCTAAGGCCTATGGTGTAGCGTTCGTCTTTCTTGATCAGAGCTTTTATTTCATCAGCCGTATAGCCTTTAACTTTAAGTACAGGTCTTCCCATAGTATAGTTAGTTTAGGTGAATAACTACTGAGAAGGTAAAGACTAATTGTGTAATTTAATAATAGACTTTATATAAGAGCAGATCCATAATTACCGGATTCGCGACTCCTAATTTTTAAAAAACACACAAAAAAGACCGTAGAGCGGTGCTTTTAAAAGTATTTAAACATCTAGCGTAGTTGAGGGGTAACAATTTAAAGCACAACCCAAAGAGCTATAACTATTCTTTTTAAACGGGCTTCTCATACTGGGTTTAAATATCATAAATATAAAATTTATCTATACATAATGCCTTTTAGATTTCTGGAATGTCTTGCTGCTGTTCCTGTTTTTGCAACTGAGAAAACGATGGATTTTGTAGAAACCTTTGTTACCGAAGCGCGGGGTGCTATGCATACAGCAAGCGATTTTGCGATGGATGCGGTACACACTGTTGGCGACTTCGCATCAGATGCGGTTGAAGAAGGTCAAGATCTGGTAGAAGATGCAATTGGAACACATCGCCGGGTTTGGCAGGGTCAGAATGGTCATGCACAGATTGAGGTTCGTGGCATTGACAATCCTGAAAACGACGCCATTCGGGAAAATATTAAGGAGGCACTGCAAAACCTTAAAGAAGTTCGATGGGTTGAAGTTAATGCCCTCACGCGCCGCGTAGCCGTTGCATTTGATTCCCGGACCCCTGTTGAAAGGCTGGTCTCCGTAGTCGAAAGTGTAGAAATGCTTTATGGTATTCGAGAACGAAATTTAGCGCCCAAACGGGATGGCGATATGCCATTTGACCACCCTTCGGATGCAGAGCCCATCCACCGGGCTATGGCCGCATTGGCTGGTAACGGCCTCGCATTTGGCTTTTCAATTATCGGGCAGGTTACCGGCAAAGTACTTTTCATGGATCGGTTGGCGTCTACGGTATCTATGATAGATATTATTCCACAGTCCCGTATTTTTGTTGAAAGACTTATCGGCCGGCCGGCAAAGAGACTGCTGTTTCCACTGCTTAGCGCCTTCGGAAATGGTTTGGGGCAGGGAACGGTGGGCATCATAGCCGATTCTGTGCAGCAGGCTTCACTCTTAACCGAAGCGCAGGCACGAAAGCGTGTTTGGGAGCGGCGGGAGCCAGAGCTATATGATAAACACGAAGATGTTATTAATCCTCCTATTGTAGGACCGCGGCCTTGCCCTATACCCGACGGACCTGTTGAGGAGTGGGTAAAAGACTCGGCAATGTATACCTTAATGCTTGCCAGCCTTACGCTTGCTTACACCTGGCGTTTTTCTGCCGCCGCAGATGTACTGTTCTGCGGAGTGGCCAAAGCAGCTCATTTTGGCCGTGAAGGTTTTTCCTCTCAGATAGGAAGAGTTCTGGCCGCCAGAGGCGTTATCCCCATGGACCCGACCTCCCTTAGAAGACTCGATCGTGTAAATACAGTAGTATTAGACAGCAATACGTTGCTCACCGGTCGGCTAATTGTTCAAGACGCCATTCCGGTGGAAGGATTATCAATAGAAGAAGCGGATGATCTCGCCCGCCGTGTACTTTCCTATTATAACGAAAATAGCAACCAGCACCCTAGAAGCCTCGAATCCCGGGGGGATGAGAATCTGAAACTCATTTCCTGTAATTTAACACCCGTTAAAATACCAGATCAGTTCAAGCATGTTGTGCTTCGTATGGAAGAAGACGGACTGCTCCCCTATCTGCTGCGAAATAATGGATAAACGATTGCTGCCGTTAGTCTTGCCGAAGAAATGAACCCGCTCACAGATGCCCTGATTAACGCGATCCGCAATGCCGGAATGAAGTTCATAATAGCTGGAGACAGCGGAAATCTGCACAAAAGGCTTCAGCACGACGGAAAAATACCGGCCGGATCAGAAATGGGGCCGGCTATACGTAACCTGCAGTCTGATGGCGCCGTGGTTGCAGCAATCGCCCGCGATGGCACAAATCGCCTTATCGCCGCTGATGTAGCCATTAATATTGCGAAACCTTCGGGAAGGCCTTCGTGGGGAGGCGACCTTTTATGCGGACCCGATCTGGAAGAAGCCGTTTTAATTATAAAAGCTTGTGAAGTAGCCGCCAATGTAAGCCGAAGAAGCGTACAACTAGCTGCCGGTGGCACCGGGCTGGGCATTCTGTCGGCTCTTATGGCGTACAAAAATAACACCCCTTCCCAAAGCCATACCATGGTCAATTCGGCCGCATTGTCTGCCATCACCTATGGCACCTGGAAAGGTATAGAGCTCGACCGCAGCCCAAGGGCTGTAGCTATAGACACTACTCCATGGCACGAATTTGAGACAGATCAGATTTTTAGGAAACTAGAAACCAAGGCTGCGGGTCTGTCCGATAATCAGGTAAAATTCCGGCTCAGAGCGACTAAAGGAGAAGAAGTGAACACCTTAAGCGCTTTAGAGCCCTACATCGCAGAACTTGCTAATCCATTAAACCCTGTTCTTGGTGTTGGCGCAGCGCTATCACTTTTAACAGGTTCCCGTGTAGATGCGGCAATGGTGGCAGGTTTCATTGGCATAAATACCTTAATTGGCGGCACCCAACAGCTGTATACAGAACGCAAACTCAAACAAATATTATCTGAAACTACAGGTAATGTGCGGGTTGTAAGAAACGGCACTGAGATCGAAATTCCTGATGATAAGTTGGTGGAGGGGGATGTTATTCGACTTGCGCCCTATGAAACCGTGCCGGCAGACTGCCGGATAATCGAAGCTACGAATCTTGAAGTAGACGAATCCAATATTTCCGGCGAAGCGCTGCCGGTCGGCAAAAATTCCGGGCCTTGCTGGCAAGATAGCGTAACCGAAAGCACCAATATGCTTTACGAAGATTCAACCATTGTAGCAGGAGAAGTTACTGCCGTTGTAGTGGCTACGGGTCTGCAAACCCATATTTCCCGTATCATGACCGAAGCCGGCCCCATAATGTCGGTTACCGGGAGCGGTGTGGAAATGCGGCTACGCGAACTTACTGCCAGAGTTATGCCCGTAGCAGGCGCTGCCGGAATCGCCAGTTTAGTAGCAGGTGCCATAAATGGATGGACCGGTCGCGAACTTCTTAGCACCGGCGTTAGCCTGGCTATTGCATCGGTACCCGAAGGGCTGCCGTTTATTTCTACTGCATCTCAGCTTGCGTCTTTAAGAAGGCTAAGTGCATATAATGCCGTTGTGCGCAACCCGCGGAAAATAGAAGTATTAGGGCGGGTAGACGTACTTTGTTTCGATAAAACCGGTACACTCACACAAGGTCGTATTGAGCTCGAACGTCTGGGCGATGCCCATTCTCACCGGTCATTAAACAAGCTCACCGACAGAGATTCCGAAATGGTAGCTCATGCCTTAAGGGCTACAGGAATAAATGGGAATGGAAATGGAGAAGGCAATGTCATGGATCAGTCGATTATTAAAGCGGCTGAAGCAATCGGAATTGATAAACTTCATAATCTGCAAAAATGGAATCCTATAGATGAAATTCCCTTCGAGGCCAGTCGCGGCATGCATGCCGTTGTGGCAGAAACCAGCAACGGACGCTTGTTATCGGTTAAAGGTGCACCAGAGAAAGTGCTGGAAAAATGTTCCTTTATCTACGACTCTCAGGGTAGTTACAAAATTTCTGAAGAAAGCCGCGAGAAAGCTTTTGAGACCATGAGCTCACTTATGAAACAGGGCTATCGCGTACTTGCCGTGGCCCGAAAAGTAATTTCAACTAATAACGATTCCAATATAGATGAATCCGGCTCGCTTGAGTTTATTGGCTTTATGGGCTTCAGCGATCCTGTTAGAGATACAGCTATCGAAGCTGTAGATAATGTGCGCAAGGCTGGCGTAAAAGTGGTCATGATTACGGGCGACCATCCCAATACAGCCGAGAGCATTGCCCGGCAGCTTAACATCCTCCAACCAATCGATTTGGCAAAGGGCGCTGCCCCGGAAGAAAATCGCATTCTCACGGGCGAAGAGCTGGCGCGGCTTTCAAACGATGAGCTTGATGCTATTATCGAGCAGGTGGCCGTATATGCGAGGGTAACGCCGCGTCAAAAAGTACGCGTAGTAAAATCCCTGCAGCGACAAGGCAGAATAGTGGCTATGACCGGCGACGGAGCCAACGATGCCCCTGCCATTCGACTTGCAGATATGGGAGTCGCTATGGGAAAGCGGGGAACCAAGGCGGCCCGCGAGGCGGCCGATATGGTCGTAACAGACGACCGGCTGGAAACCATAAGCATTGCTCTTATTGAAGGCCGCGCACTATGGGGATCGGTACGGGAGGCCATTGGTATTGTAGTGGGCGGCAACCTGGGAGAAATAAGTTCTACCGCCATTACAAGCTTCTTTAGCAGCCAGCCTCCCATGAATGCACGTCAGTTTTTGCTTGTAAATTTGTTTACAGATTTATTGCCTGCCCTGGCCATTGCCGTACGCCCACCAGCTACGAAAACACCAGAAATGCTTCAGCTCGAAGGCCCTGAAGCTTCTCTTGGCACCGCGCTTTCCAATAAAATTACGCAACGGGCGGTTTTCACAACAGTCGGGGCTACATCGGCCTGGGCTCTGGCACGGCTTACAGGTACTCATACCAGAGCAAACACGGTTGGGCTTCTCGGCCTTGTGGGTTCGCAGCTTGGTCAAACGCTGGTGGCCGGTGGCACCAACAACCCTCTGGTTCTGGCATCTGTTGCAGGCTCTGCTGTAGGTTTGTTTGCAATTGTACAAACACCCGGTTTGTCTCAGTTTTTCGGCTGTCGCCCAATTGGCCCGGCAGGCTGGGGTATTGCAGCCACAACCTCTGTCTTAGCCACGGGTGGCTCTGTAATCGCCTCCAAATATCTGGATGAAAGGGATCGTAACAATTAGTTTACTAAAATCACCTTATCTTTTGGTGCCGACGCTTCGCCACGAACTCTTTCATAAGCATTCAAAATTTTGCCGGATAAACAATCAAAACGCATCACCCTTAACCGGGATATAAACGAACGCAGCAGCCGTTTCAAAAAGAGCATGACCCGAATCCGCTGGTCACGGACTCTAATGCAGCTGTTCTGGACGGCAGGCCCCGTTACAGGCCTTGCCCTTATTGGTGGCTACTGGTTTGGCTACGGCAAATTCCCACCGCTTGAGCTGCTTCTTTACTTTATAAGTTTTACTGTTTTTTCGGGCTTAATCGGTCTTATTGCAAAAGTGGTTTACGATGGCACCCGTGGGCATTTAAAAGAGCAGGGTGAACTCGATATCCGCACGGTTACCAGTAAGCTGGGCGATCTTATTTTGGAAGTGCGCGATATGCAGGTAGAAGGTTACGAGGGCGATGCCCGCAAGCGGGAGGCTGCGTTGCAGCTGTTGCGTCGGGTAGACCTAACGCCCTACGGGGTCTTCATTGCATTTACGAACCTTACGGGCGATCGCGAAACAGGTCGCATTATGGCACAGATTTCGGCCTACCGTAAAACCGGGCTGCATTCAAGAGTGCGCGACCTGTACGAAACCTACCGGAATCACATCGGTAAATCAATTGAGCAACTACGGGAAGTCTCTCCCGAATCGGCCACAGAGCTAGAGCAGCGATTCAGTGGTCAGCTTAGCGGCAGCCTCAAAGAAGGTGTGCCGCGCGAAGATTTTTTTCTTCAACGGGTGATGGCATCCATTGAGTTTAATAATCCTCTGCTTATGACTCTCTCCGACGTTGAGGAAATGATTATTCTCGGCTATGAGCTCATTAGCGGGCGCGAAATACCTACCCTCGTTTTTGCCTATTCGGGCAGATGGAAATTTGCCCGAACCCTCGATCAGCTAGAGAAACAGCGCAGCATGTACCGGGTTGCACAGGCAAGGGGCGGAAACCGAATGCGTGCACTTGCCGCCTATCTTCGCGAAACAGCATATCCCGGCGAAGATCAGCTGCCGAAAGGTTTGCCAATGCAACAGCTTATAGATCACATCAATTCGGTTTTAGATCAATTATCAGATGATATTTCGCACATACTAAAAAACCAGCATCACAGGAAACCAGACGATATGGAAGCGCTGCGACAGCTTACTAAGATTCTGGAAACTTCAACCGAATTATACAAACTGGGCTACAGCGGCTATAAAGAGGTTGGAAAACGACACGTACAGCTATTAGAAGCATCTACCAAATGGGAAACCATTACCAATAAGGCAAAGGGCAACCCCGGAGACCTGAAAGTAGGTTCCGGAAAGCGCGGCCTGCGCATTAAAGAAAATATGATTTCCCTAAGCGAAGAGGCCCGTTTAGATATTTGCAGGCATTTAGCCTGGTATTTCGAGCGGGAAGGTCTGGTTGGCAAAAGGAGCGGCTGGCAGCGAACACATGCATCAGACGATTACGAAAAACGCACAGAATCGGCAAGGCTTCTGGCCATTGAGGTAGCGCTTGCCCTTGAGCCCCACATAAGACTTTCCCGACCCGAAATACAGCGAAATATAAATGCGACCAAAGCCATTTATTTGGGAGAACTTACCCCCGATATGAGCGCAGCACAGAAAGAAGAGCTGGGGCAAAGAATGGCGCGTGAAGTTGATCAGGATTTGGGGCAGGCAGCAGAGCAGCTGGCAGAAGCGCTTGTCCGGCTTTACCATGTAGATCTTAACGCGCAGGCCCGCGAATTTTTACACTATAACTACGGTGCCCGCAGAGAAATGCTGCAGCTGCTCGATACTACGCAGCAGCAATTCGAACATCCGGTGAGTTTTTTATCCGAACGACCGCCTTTGGTTCCTGAACCTGCAGAGAAATGGCAAAAATCCCTTTCCGGCGCACAGCGTTTGTTGCGAAAGTTTGAACGGTAAGGGTTTTTAATCAGGTACCGTATAACAGGTAACAGGTATCAGAAAACAGGTAACAGAAAACAGAAGCCTGTAATCTAACAGAGTGCCCTCCCGGGCTGCTTAATGTCACCTGAGGTCTGGTTTCTGAATCCTGAATTCTGAATTCTGACCAAGGATTCCTGATTTTACCTACGTGTCGTAAGGGAGAAAATATGGGTGGGAAAAATGGCCACCCTAAATTAACGTGCTGTAGATAGAGCCTAATGGCACAACTAAATGTATGCCATATCCTTATGTGCAAAAGTCGGTTACAAGTTCTGGTACATATTAGGTATTGAATTACCAGATAGCACGATCTATATTGACATATATGCCTACATCTACATCTACAGCCGTAATTGCAATTGCTTCTTTTAAATTAAATTATTCCTTCAATATTGTTTTGTATATGAGACGATTAATTTCTT
Organism: Balneolales bacterium; assembly: GCA_022565805.1. Taxonomy (GTDB): domain Bacteria; phylum Bacteroidota; class Rhodothermia; order Balneolales; family Cyclonatronaceae; genus Cyclonatronum. The sequence goes on along the minus strand of JAIULZ010000069.1, from coordinate 13,257 downwards.
CGGTCGGTATACTGTTTCTCATAACAGCTTGTTCAAGCCCTGATCCTATAGAAGACTATGCTTCGCGACCCGATTTCGACCAATTACCCGTCTTTGAAATCGAACAGCTTTTTGAAATTTCGGATTTTAATGATGGAGACTTTTTTGCTTCGGTTACACAGGTCGTTTCTGGTGAGGATGGCACCATCCTGGTGAGTGATTCACAGGCGAAGAAAATTTATCTGTTTGATGAAACCGGCGCTTACCTCAGCTATCTTGGCGGAGAAGGGGCTGGGCCCGGCGAATTTCGGCAGATCGGCAGGGTATCTCTACTCGCCCCGGATACGCTTCAGGCTGTTGACTGGCAACTGGCAAGAATTACTTTTTTCTCGCTTCAGGACGGCAACTGGACCGCGGTTAAATACCACGACAGACCATCTGGTGCGCGGGAATACGGCTCGGATATTTTTTTTACGTTTGATGGTTTGTATCCTCGCGAAAACGGTTATCTCGCACGTTTCAACAGCTCATTCACGCCTGTTGATACCGCAACGCACAGTTTCGCCTACTACTCGAAACTGGATTTCGATTTGCAGCAGGCAGAAAATCAGGAATACTACATGCACGTGGTAACAAAACCTGTGGTAAATCGGGAAGGAGTCCGCTCGGTTAGCGTTATGTCTCTGCCGGAAAGCCACCGAACACACTATTCAAATACAGCAGACGGCTTTAAAATAAGCAACTGGTCCGGTAACAACCAGATTATAATAAGCCATATTACCCGTGGCGACTCCAGCAGTTTTAAGTTTGCCTCTAATCGTGTTCCATTTTTGGATGAAGAAATAAGAGCAATTATTGATCGACAAATTCCCGATCCTGAAAATTCCATGTTCAGCAGGGATCAAACAAGGGAAGCTCTGCCGAAGTACAGAGGTTTCAGCAGGCAGTTGATACTGGATGATCTGGAGCGAATCTGGATTCTGACGAGACCCTTTCAGGTGGATGATCCGGAGTGGTTAATTTATAGCAAAAGCGGAAATTTACTCGCCGCTGCGCCGCACCCGGGCGGAACCGTCTCACAAATCAAAAATAACAGAATGTATGTCCGGCTGTCAACTCCCGATGGTGAGCCGGCTTTTGGAGCATATCGTCTTCACGAATAATTTCACACAGAATAAACCAAACAGCATGAATGAGTCTTTCAAACCGAATGGCTACAATTCCGTATCGCCCTATTTTATAGTTAAGGACGCTCAGAAATTTATTAATTTGCTGAAAGCCATTTTTGATGCCAAAGAGCTGCGACGCTACGATATGCCCGATGGCAGCATTATGCATGCAGAAATTCAAATTGATGATTCTGTAATAATGGTTGGGGATTCATCAGATAAATATCCTCCCGTTTCTATTGTGATGCACGTTTACACTGCCGATGTAGACGAGACATTTAAAAAAGCGGTCGAGGCAGGCTGTGAGGTCATCGAAGAACCTAAAGAAAGAGAAGGAGACCCGGACAGAAGGGCGACTTTCAAGGATTTTGCGGGAAATATGTGGTCGGTAGGAACTCAGTTAAACAAGTGAACAAACCGAGATTCGCTGATTTTCGGTGCCTGTACTTTCCGGGGTGATTTTAGTAGATTCTGATTGTTATAAATTTATTGAAATCCCGGTACTTAGAGAATTTTAACCACCATACGCTGCATGAGCGAATCTTTCCCGACAAAAGAAACTTCTCTGGCTAAAGAGCTTTTTATTTGGCTGGTTATCGCTACTTCCCTTGCGCTGGTAAATTTATTTATAAACTACCGTCATTACCCCGATGACCCAACGAGCAGCTTTAAACTTCTGTTTGTACATCTCGCTTATAGCTATTTTGTCTTCACCCATATTCTCATTCTAATAGCTATTTTCCGCACGCTTGTCTGGGATCACCTTAAGTCTGCAAACTGGCTTGTACAGCAAACATCCGGGCTTTCGTTTGCTTTTATAGGATTCGCCGCCGGGGTGTTTAATATGCAATGGTTTGCCGATTTCGCCCACGGCCTTATGTTTCCCGATCAGAGCATCAATTTCAGCATATCCAACTCCTTAATTTATTGGTTAGGAACTTTTGTGGCTATCGGCATTATTGGTAATTTCGCCATTTCGTACTACACTTTGCGTTTAAATCTCAAGAAAAGCTACCAAATTCATCTTGAGCGAGAGCGATTGCGCGGTGAGCTTGAAACCGCACGGGAAATGCAGATGGGAATTATGCCATCAAAAGCACCAAGCCTGCCGGGTATTGATATCGCCGGTGTATGTCGGCCGGCAACAGAGGTTGGCGGCGACTATTTCGACTACTTTCATAAAAACGAAGACGGCTCCGAACTTGGTTTTGCCGTTGCCGATGTGAGTGGAAAAGGGTTAAAGGCCGCAATGACGGCCGTAATGGTAAGCGGTATGATGCATGCCGAGGCTACAAGGGAGCTTAGAGCAGACGAGATTCTCACTCGTATAAACGTTCCGCTTTATAAAAAAACAGACCGCAGAATGTTTACGGCCCTTCTTTTCGGAATTCTGGATATCAGGAATCTGGAATTTGTTTTTACCAATGCCGGACAAATGCCGCCGCTGCTTTTACGGGATAACAAAATAATTGAACTCGAAGCCGAAGGTCCGCGACTCCCGCTCGGGGCTACCGGAAAAGTGAATTATACCTGTGAATCTGTGCCACTAAAAAAGGGCGACCGGCTTTTTGTTTACACCGACGGCATCAACGAAGCCATGAACCAAAACCGGGAACAGTTTGGAGAAAACCGGCTGAAAGACGCATTACTTGATACTACCCTTGCTCATTCAGCTGAAGAAGCTTTGGCTTTAATTCAATCTAAAGTAAACGCATTTACCGGCAATGCGCCTCAGCATGATGATATCACAATGGTGTATATTAAAATTGAGCATTCCGTAACATCATTTAATCCCATGAATAAAACCCAATGAAAAGAAAAACGCAGAAACTTTTCGTCCGCATGGAAGTTGAGCGGATTGAGTTGATGAAGGCTTGCAAATCTTTGTCGAGCAAACAGCTTCGTTTCAAGCCGGGAGTAGATGAATGGAATATTCTGCAGGTATTGCGACATATTATTACAGCCGAAAAGCAGTCATTAATTCTTATTCAAAAAAGATTGGATAGAAAAGAAAGCGTTCCAAAATCTGGAGCCGGAGCCGCATTCCGATACTTTTTGCTTAAAACGGCTCTTATTCTCCCCCTCAAGTATAAGGCTCCAAAATTTGTAGATGTCAGCGAAGACTACCCAGATTTCGACAGCATGATTTCGGAATGGACTGAAACACGCCGGGACCTGAATCAGATTATAGAAAGCAATGACGACCAAACCCTTGCCAAAGCACTATACCGACATCCCAGAGCCGGCATGCTAAATGTTTTACAGGCACTTAGGTTTATGACAACGCACATATCCCATCACCAAAAACAAATTGCGAGAATTAAAAAACACCCATCCTTCCCAAATAGCGACTAATTCTGCCTGATAATTTATTCTAATGTAAAAGGTCTGGATAGCTGGAATCAACCTTAAATGGTTAAAAGTAGACGCAAAACTGATGTGTTGTTATACTTTTAACGTTTGCGTATACTAAGTTTTTACAATAAAACTTACTCTTAAAAGATGTGATGCATCAAACAGGCATTAATCGGTTTCAGCGCAGAGTACTGCCCCTTGCTGTGCTTTTATTTGTGATAATCAGCTGGTACATCATTTCTTTATTTGTGCCATCAAACAGCGTGTTTCCTTCACCTGTTGACGTATTTTTCGGCTTTTTAGAAGAGGCCGGATCGGGTCGTTTAGCCAACGATTTAATTGCATCGCTTTTTAGGGTTACCGCGGGATTTTTTCTGGCTGTTTTCCTGGGCATTCCTTTGGGCCTTTGGATGGGTGTTCAGCCTTTTGCGCGTGCTGCCCTGCTGCCGACTATCAACTTTTTCAGAAACTTATCCCCGCTCGCATGGATTCCCTTTGCCATTTTATGGTTCGGTATTGGTGATGCCCCCGCTGTTTTCCTCATTTTTATGGCCGCATTTTTCCCCATAGTGCTGGCAACAATTGCAGCCGTTGGTAACATCCCCGCTGTGTATTTCAGGGTTGGTAGCGACTACGGAATGAACCGATGGGAAATTCTAAAAAATATTACCTTCCCAGCTATTGCGCCTCAGGTTATAACATCATTACGGGTAACCGCCGGCCTTTCCTGGCTTGTGGTTGTTGCTGCAGAAATGATTGCCGGTAACGATGGCCTGGGCTTTGCGATCTGGGACGCCCGGAACGGACTCCGAATGGATTTACTGGTATCCGGTATGATTGTAATCGGCCTCATTGGCGTAATTCTGGACCGCGTTCTGGTTCAGCTCACAGAAATACCAAGTATCAGGTGGGGTTATGAGCGATAAGCTGATTCATGTACAAAACGTATCACACTCGTTCGGGAATACGACCGTTCTGGAAAACGTGAACCTAACCATCAGCCGTGGTGAGTTCATCGCCATTGTGGGGCCATCGGGCTGCGGAAAAACGACGCTGCTGAATTTAATCTCGGGCTATGAGAATCCATCCTCGGGGAGCATCAGCCGAAACGGAAAACTCCGTATGGTTTATCAGCAGGACGGGCTTCTTCCCTGGCTTACCGTAATCGAAAATGTGGGTTTAGGTATCCGACATTTGAGAGATGCCGAAGAAAAAAACAGGCAGCTTAAAGATGCCATCGAATTGATTGGGCTGGAAGGTTTTGAGCAGCATTATCCGCATCAGCTGTCCGGCGGGATGCGGCAGCGGGTCGAGCTGGCAAGAGCGCTCACAGGCGAATCCGATATTCTCTTAATGGACGAGCCTTTTTCTGCTCTCGACTACCTAACCCGCATAAAAATGCGGAATGAGCTGGTTCGCCTGTTGAAAGAGCGACCGCGTACCGTAATTCTGGTAACGCACGATATTGAGGAAGCGGCACAGCTGGCCGACCGGATAATCCCGCTTACCACAAGACCGGCCACTATACTAACAGAAAAAAGAATTGAGCTTGAAAAACCCCGGTCTTTAACCGACCCGATTGTTACAGAGGCCGTTCATGATTTGTTGATTTCATTGAGTCCGGGCTCACTCCCCGCGACTGAAAAAACCGGAATTAAGGCAGAGGAAAACTAATGCTTTATAAATATCTTTTGAAATGGCTGTTTGGCGCAATCGCATTTTTGCTGATTTTAGCCCTGCTTCGCTTTCAGCCCTGGCAGCACCTGAACAGCAGTTTGTGGGGCGAAACATCCCAAACCAGAATCGAAAGTCTGGATGTGGGATTTCTGCCCGTAACCTGCCATCTCACCTGTCCCGTTACAGATTATGCATCGCGAACCAGCATCGATTTCCGATTCGACTCGCAGCGCTATACCGATTTCCCGACAATGGTGGAGAGCATCCGGAGCGGGCGGCTTGAAGCTACATTCATGATTGTTCCTCTCGCAATGAAGCTACGCGAACAAGGCGTGCCCGTACGAATTGTTTATCTGGGCCACCGCGATGGCTCTACGGTGATGGTCCGCCCGGATCTCAATATCAATAATTTGCAGGATTTACGCGGGAAACGTTTTGCAATTCCCAGCAAATACAGCAATCAATATCTGGTCATCCGGAGATTGATGAGCGAGCAGGGCGTAAATCCGGAAGAAATCAATTTTGTTGAACTGCCGCCGCCCGACATGCCCGGTGCGCTTTCTGCAAGAGCCATAGACGCTTATTTTGTGGGGGAGCCATTTGCAGCCCGTGCCGAGCTGAGCGGAACGGGGAAGATTCTGTACCACGCAAAAGATATTTGGCCTAACTTCATCTCCTGCGCGCTGGTTGTGCACGAAAATCTGATTAACAGACGCCCCGAAGTTGTGGCAGATCTTGTTCGCGGAATTGCCGAAAGCGGAGAGTGGGCCGAAAACAACAGAGAAGAAGCCGCCCGAATTGCCGCTCCGTATTTTCGTCAGGATGAAGCCGTTGTGAGGCACGTCTTAACGCGCCCGCCCGACCGGGTCAGCTTTCAAATGCTCACGCCAACCGACGAAGAACTGCAGCGAATCCACGATATTGCGCTCGAATCCGGCATTCTGGACAAGCCCGTATCCATGCAGGCGCTCGTTGACAGAAGCTTCATACCGGAAGTCATCAGACCTCGCACGTTCAATAATTGATTGTTAGAGCGTAGTTTGGATAAACCCCCGGATTCCGGACTGCTTCGCGGAGTCCTAACATCCGGGGTTACACTTTCGGTCGGCCTTCGGCTCCGCTCGAGCATCGGCGCTGTTTGGAAGCGAGCTTCTGTACGATATATGCATATCTTTTATATCCAGCAAATTAACAAGCCACATTCAGTCTCCCCACCTCCCGTTCCTCGTTCTCGGTCTTCGTCTTCGGTCTCCGTCCGTGCTGATACCCTCTCTGAAATATGTAAGTCTTTTCCAGTATGTTGTAAATGGCTTTTCATACCAATTAAGTAGTATTAGAAGGCTTAAAAAAACTACCAATCAGACTTCATCAAACTATTAAATACGGGAACTTCGTGTAGCATATTATCAGGTTAAGCCTGATTGGATTTATTGCGGAAGCTGCAAGGCTTACAGCCGCTGTTTATCGTAGCACTGGCACTTAGCTGCTGCCGGGAATAAAGCAGATCGCTTGAAGATCGTAAATTAATTATCAGATTTCAGGTCCCGCCGGCAGAATTACCCTACCGTTGTTCAGAAATAGCTAACGGCTTAGGATTTAACAAAAGACGACTATTTATCTCTTATTTCTAATTTCTTTTTATAAACATGAAAATTGCCTATATCGGAACATATCCGCCGCGTGAATGTGGTATTGCAACATTTACCCAAAACCTTTACCGGTCTATGGTATCAAACCCCGATGTTGCATCGAACGGCCATACTCCAAAAAATGGTGCTATAGAAGGATTTATTGTAGCCATGAACGATCACGATCAAAACTATACGTATCCGCAGGAAGTTAAAAAAACCATCCGGCAGGAGCATCAGCAGGACTATCTGGAAGCGGCAAAATTCATAAATAACAGCGGTGCAGATGTTTGCATACTTCAGCACGAGTTCGGGATCTTTGGGGGTCAGAATGGGTTATACATTTTGCCTTTGATTCACCGCCTTCAAATTCCGCTTGTCATTACCCTTCATACCATAGTAAAAAATCCTTCGTATAACGAGAGGCTGGTGCTAAGAAAAATCTGTAAAATGGCGCATAAAGTGGTTGTGATGAGTCATAAAGCCGTTGAGTTTCTAACCGATATCTATGACACAGACAGCGAAAAAATTTCTTTTATAGGTCATGGTGTGCCCGAGATTCAGTTTGATAAAGATCAATCCAAAAAAGAATTCAAACTACAGCAAAACAAAGTATTGCTCACATTCGGGATTCTTAGCCGAAACAAAGGGATTGAAACCGTAATTAAGTCTCTTCCAGCGGTTATTAAGGAAAATCCGGACTTGCTATACATTGTGCTGGGCAAGACGCACCCCAATGTAATACGGGATTCGGGCGAGGAGTACCGAAACTATCTTCAGGCACTGGTAAAAACATTTAGTCTGCAAAACCATGTTCGCTTTATTAATGAATTTATAGACCAAAGAGAGCTATTCAGGTATTTAGCGGCCTCCGACATATACGTTACGCCCTATCTTAATGAGGCACAGATTACCAGCGGTACGCTTTCGTATGCGGTAGGTGTGGGTGCAGCCGTTATTTCCACACCGTACTGGCACGCCTCGGAGCTGTTGGATGAAGGCCGCGGACGCTTTTTTAACTTTAACGATTCGGAAGGTCTGTCAAAAATTCTGCTGAATCTGCTGGACAGTCCCGATGAGTTGAAGAAAATCAGGCAAAAAGCATACGAATACGGAAAAACGACCACATGGCCTAAATCCGGGGTGAAATACATCACCCTTGCAAAACAGCTTATAGCCGACAGACCCGCAGTTTCTGCAGGCGCAGAGGCTTTAATAGATCCGCAGCTGCTGCCATCTTTTTCTTTGAACCACATCAAGCGCCTTACCGACGACACCGGGATAATACAGCATGCAAGGTACAGTATTCCCTATCTGAAAGAAGGCTATTGCCTCGACGACAATGCCCGGGCGCTGCTAATGGTAGTTATGGCATACAAGCAAAATAAAGATTTGGCCGCGCTTAACCTGGCTCCGGTATACCTTAGCTATATTCATTACATGCAAAATGATGACGGAACATTCCGGAATTTCCTCAATTTTGAGCGGAATTTCCTGGACGAAACCGGATCGGAAGATTCGTTTGGAAGAGCAATCTGGGCGCTTGGTTATCTCATTGGAAATCCCCCTAACGACTCCTACCGGCAGACTGGTAAACTTATTTTTCTGGATGCATCACCCCACTTTAAACATATAAAGTCCATCCGCGGCATCGCGAACACAATGTTAGGGATTAGCTACTTCCTGAAAGATGATCCCACAAATGAAAACATAACGAACGAATTGCGAGATCTTGCCGGCAAATTAGTCGGGCATTACGAGAATAACAGCTCGCCCGGCTGGAACTGGTTTGAGCAATTACTGGCTTACGATAATGGGCTCTTGCCTCTGGCTCTGCTGCATGCAGCCGAAATATTAGATGATAAAAAAATTGGCCGTATTGCTTTAGAAAGCATGAATTTTCTTACAGGTCTCACCCTAAAAGACGGCTACCTTTCGATTATTGGTAACGAAAACTGGTATAAAAAGAATGGGCAAAAATCTATGTTCGCCCAGCAGCCGGTAGATGCAATGGCTATGATTTTAATGTTTCATCAGGCTTATAGGTACACCAGAAATAAAGAGTACCGCACAAAGCTATACTCCTGCTTTATGTGGTTTTTGGGCCAGAACGACCTGCGAATGAGTTTGTACGATATTGAAACAACCGGCTGTTTCGACGGGCTGGAAAGCTATGGCGTAAATCGTAATCAGGGCGCCGAAAGCACCCTGGCTTATTTAATTTCGCACTTAATGGTGCTGCAGACATTTAAAGAAAATGAAAAAACAGAGAGTAAGAGCAATGCTTATAAAACCAGAATGAGGGCAAACTATGTTAATAAAGAGATATCGGAATAATCCCATCCTCACAAAAAACGATGTTCCTTACCCTGTGGCTACGGTACACAATGCCGGAGTCGTAAAATTCGGAGATAAATATGTCATGATCTTTCGTTCTCATAAACAAAACGGAAGAAGCATATTAGGTAAGGCGGTAAGCGACGACGGTTTCAATTTTATAGTGGACGAAGAGCCCTTCATGGTTCCTTCGGATGATGGCGTTTTTAAAGAGTATGAGGAATTCGGCATCGAAGACCCGCGAATTATCTTTTTTGAAGGAGAATATCTGATAACCTACAGCGCCTATTCCCGGAATGGAGTTCGAATCGGCCTTGCAAAAACCACCGACTTCAAGAAAGTTGAGCGCGTCTCGCTTATTACAGAAGCCGACTATCGCAATGTGGTGATTTTTCCGGAGAAGTTTAATGGCCTGTTTGCGCGCCTCGATCGTCCGCATTCCGAAATATCTCCCTGGTCTATCTGGATATCCTACTCCCCTGACCTGAAATTCTGGGGGGAATCCCGCCTAATTATGAAACCCTTACAATACCACTGGGATGAAATGAAAATTGGTCCGGGTGCCCCGCCTGTGAAAACTCCAAGAGGCTGGCTTAACATTTATCATGGCGTTTTCCCCACCATGGATGGCAGCGTGTACCGGTTAGGGCTGGTATTACATGATCTTGAAGATCCTTCTGTAATTCTTGCCGTTTGCGATAATTGGATATTGCAGCCGGAAGAACCCCACGAAATTTCAGGCTATGTACATAACGTCGTTTTTTGCTGTGGAGCTGTTCCCGAAGAAGACGGTAGCATCAAAATTTATTGGGGCGGTGCCGACTCGGTAATGTGTGTAGGCACAGCAATTACAGAAGAGCTGGTTGATTATTGTCTAAATAACCGCCGCGATCCCAAATAGAATGAAAGTTGCCATATTGTCGCCCATTGCATGGAGAACCCCACCCGTAAAATACGGTCCCTGGGAGCTTGTGGCTTCAAATATTGCGGAAGCATTAATTGAGAAAAAAATAGACGTCACCTTATTTGCTACCGCTAATTCTATAACAAAAGGGCGGCTGGAATTTGTGGCGAAGCAGGGCTATGCCGAAAAACCGGAAACCGACCCGAAAGTTTGGGAATGCCTTCATATCAGTAATTTGATGGAGCAGGCAGATCGTTTCGATATTATTCACAACCACTTCGACTTTCTGCCTCTCACCTACTCCCGGCTTATTAAAACGCCCATGCTTACCACCATTCACGGGTTTTCGTCTCCAAACATACTGCCGGTCTACAAAAAGTATAACGCCGACAACAACTATGTATCCATTAGCAATGCCGACCGCTCTCCCGAGCTCGACTACATCGCCACCATTTACAATGGACTAAACATAAATGAGTTCACGTTTCGAGAAGCTCCGAAAGAGTATTTACTGTTTTTTGGAAGGATCCACCCCGAAAAAGGAACGCATGAAGCGATACAGATAGCCAAAAAATCGGGTAGAAAACTCATTATTTCCGGCTTGATTCAGGATCAGGAATATTTCGAAAATAAAGTGAATCCATACATTAATAATGACGACATTGTATATGTAGGCAATTCGGGATCAAAGGAAAGAGATACGCTGCTTGGTGAGGCATTTGCGCTTCTGCATCCCATCAGTTTTAACGAGCCATTCGGCCTGAGTGTAGCAGAATCAATGCTTTGCGGCACGCCGGTAATCGCGTTCAATTTAGGCTCCATGCCCGAGCTGATACTTCATGAGAAAACTGGTTTTTTGGTACAAACTATAGATGAAGCAGCCGAAGCCGTTGAGAGCATCAAAACCTTAGACAGAAACCGATGCAGAGAGTGGGCTCAATCCAAATTTAGCAGAGAAACAATGGCGCAAGCCTACCTCGAAACCTACTGGCACATTTTAGCATCGGAGTAGACCAAACCCTTTGCATATACTTATTTAATCCGGAATAACTTGAAAAACAGATTCATAAAAAGAAGCAGAACCAAAATTGTAAGAAACGCATCGAGAGTAATAACCCGAACGCATGTGCAGAGCAAGAAGCGAATTCCCGGAATAATTTCGAGAGTATTAGATCTTTCGGAAGAAAAGGCTATTGCTTTACTAAAATCGGTTTACGCTAACTTTTCAGACAGGCACAAAGATATCGTAAGCGTGTTTGATGCGAACTTCAATAAGTTTTCGGCATACATACAAGAAGGGCAGCAGGTCAGCAGCATCAAAAAACAGCTGATAGGGGCTTACTTTACCATGGAATACTCAATAGAATCTGCCGCACTCTTTAATCCGTCTATTGTACCACATCCAAATCAGGAAGGTATAGCAGCGGGAGATTTGCGGTTTATTTTAAGTCTGCGCGCCACAGGAGAAGGCCATATTTCTTCTATCGTATTTCGATCTGGTGTTCTTCATAAAGATGGTTTTATTCTCTTGAGCCCCGTAAGCGAGTTTGTTGAAACTCCCACTATAAGGCACGACCAATCGTATGTTTGCCTTCTGTTCCAGCGAAAGTTAGAGCAGCTAAAAGCGTGGAACGAGACAAGTATGCGAGTTTTTCAGAACCTGCCGGAATCATTCACCTTTAGTCAGCTTAAAAAGAGTATTGAGGCCGTTAAATCAGACAAAGATATCCTCCATGATAAATCATGCATAAATAATATTCTATGGCTTGCCGATTCCAATTATTTCATAAAGTTCGACTCCAAAAATGATATTTCGGAACGCGTAATATTTCCGGTTTCAGAAAATGAGAGCAAGGGAATAGAAGATGCCCGGTTTGTTCAGTTTTTCTATGAAAACGGTGAAACGGTTTACTATGCAACCTATACCGCTTACAACGGGGTATCTATTCTGCCACAGCTGCTTTCAACCAAAGATTTTATCTTTTTTGATATCATCACCTTAAATGGCAAGGCTGTCCATAATAAAGGAATGGCTCTATTTCCGCGCAAAATTAAAGGTAAATATGTGATGCTTTCCCGAAAAGATGGCGTCAACAACTTCATCATGTATTCCGATCATATGCATTTTTGGGATGAAGCCGAAATTATACAGGAACCAAAGATGCCGTGGGAGTTTATACAGATTGGTAACTGCGGCTCACCTATCGAAACAAATGAGGGATGGCTTGTGATAACGCATGGAGTCGGGCCCATGAGGCAATATGCGATCAGCGCTATTTTGCTTGATCTGGAAAATCCGTCGAAAGTAATTGCACGTCTCGAGGAGCCTCTGCTAACGCCAAATGAAGAAGAGCGCGAAGGCTACGTGCCCAATGTGGTGTACTCCTGCGGCTCACTAATCCACAACAATAAGCTTATTTTACCTTATGCCATGTCGGATATTACCTCCAGAATTGCTACCGTAGATGTAGCAGAGCTAATTGCAAGAATGAAGCGAGTTTGACTTTTTTAAGTGTTGAGTGTTGAGTGGTGAGTGTTGAGTTGACCGAAGACCGAGGACGGAGGACCGAGGGTGGGAGACGGGAGACCGATGACGGAGATCAGACGTCAGAAGTCAGACATCAGACGTCAGACATCAGACGTCAGTGGGTGAGCTCAAAAACAGATTAGCATATCAAAACCCAGCCGCAGCGCGGAGGAATATCGAACTCGGTTGACAGGCTAGGGCAATACGAAGAAATTAGATATGCATCTAAGGCGTAGAATTAGGTTTAGAAACCCGATTCCAATAGTGCCGTTAGGCATGACCGGTATTGTAACCCCAGATGGAGGACTCCGCAAAGCAGTCCGTAATCCGGGGATAAAAAAATCACAAAAAAGCCCGAGCCACTATCTATTAGAAACCTGCAAATTACCCGAGGGCAAAATTGACCGAGGACGGAGGTTGGAAGACCGAAGACGGAGATCAGACGTCAGTGGCTGAGCTCAAAAACAGATTAGCATATCAAAACCCAGCCGCAGCGAAGCCCGGATAGGAGCCCTGGGTAAACTAAAAATATCAACGTGCAAGTCTCTAAGTTTTGACCAAGGAAAAGGAATCTCAAACGAAATGATCAGCTTTATACCCGCTTTAGATCACACTAATGGTGCTTATAACCTGAGTTCGATTATTAATCTTAAGAGACAATTTGAGTTTAAAAATCCGGAA
>JAIULZ010000068.1 GCA_022565805.1 Balneolales bacterium | reverse complement strand
TAGCACTACCGAACGTAATTTAAATGGATTGAAGCCTGATTTTTAAAATTTTGATAAAGTTGAGCTAAAGCTTAATTCTTAAGATTTAATGAAGTTAAGCTATGGGTGAAGCACCTGCAGTAAATGCGAACCGCTAAGCGTAACACTCGCCTCAATTTTATTAGAATAGGGATTAACCCGCGAATCCAGCGATTCTCCGTCTTTTACTATTTGAAGCTCCCACTGCCGGCCCGTGGCCTCGGGAAAAATGTAGTAATTATCCCGCCCGTCGCTTGCAATATCATTTCTGTAATACAGGGTGATGACCGCCTCGACTAAACCATCACCCTGCAAAAAATCGGCCTGCCAGTTTTGCGTGATGCCATCATTTTCGGGAGCCTCTCTCATAAAAAGCCGCAGCTTAAGATCCTCACCGCCGGCCGAAGTTACCGACTTGATATCGAGTGCAGCAAAGGTCCAGCCGGCATCATCCGTTATCAGCATTCTTCCCCTGTCTCCGGGGCTAATCGTAAACTCTGCAAAATTGTGATAGGCTACCGGCTCGTCGAAAAGCAGCATCGAGCGGATAAAAGCGTAGCGTAGCTCTATGAAATCGCGCACATTCTCAACATAATACGCCCAGCGCCCGATTTCGCCATGATGTTGTCTTTGCTGCAGTAGAAAGTAACGATCTTCTTCTGAGCGCTGCCGCTGTATGTAAGGCCCAATTATTTCGCTGTATTTCTCAATTTTCTGATCGAACCATTCGGGCGTAAATACTTCATCCATAAGCTGCAGCATTCTGTGCTCAAATTGCCGGCGCAGCCCGGGGCTTTGGTGGTACTTCACAATTAAATCATTATCCCAACCTGCATCATCCAGCGGGTATTCGTAGGCAAAGAAATCGTTAAGCTGCACAAGCCCTCTGCCAAACTGCCCAAGCTCTCTGTTTTCGGTGAGCCCGTCGCGCTCATTTTTTCCAAAGCTAAGATCGTTATCCCACGGTAAAACCATCCATTTCGCAGAACTGCCCGGCGCGCGATACAGCCAATAATCGTCTCCGAAGGCATCTACATCACCAATTAAATAATGAATTGCGAGCCAATCTGTTAGGTTGTCTACATCAAAACGCTCTCGCAAACCAGCCTCAAATTCGTCTCCAGCCGGGGTATCGTAAATCCATTGAATTAGCCCGGCAAGCTCACCATAGTCGGGGTTACCCCGGGATTCAAACAGAGATGCTAATAGGGCCGGCACATCATTGGTTTGAGACAAATCGTGGCCAAAAACAGATCTTCTACCAATACCCATTTCGGCTCCTCGCCGGCGTGTCATGTCCCGAACCAGCGTTCCCCGCTGATTAAGCCCGAAGGAGCGAAGCAGCTCTTCATCTATACGCTGTATGTGCAGACCAATTCCTTCGTAGCTGTTGTTTATCGTGAGCGTAGTATAGCGCACGCGAGAAGCAGGTTGCTCCAGCTCATGAAACATCTGCCAAGCCAGCCGCTCTCTTAGGCCCGACGGATCTGTATACATCGCGTTAAAATTAAGCCGGTCTCCGCCGAAAAGCTGTGGCTGCGACTGATTAAAACGAATATTAAACGACTTCCTGATATGGTATCGCGACGTATTACCCCGAAAACGAACGCCGCGCAGCCCCTGTACTCTTCCATCCGCACTATTCCACCGCAAGTAGCCGGGAAGCCTGTCATCGGAGCGTGGGTTTCGGGTATAAAGTCGTTGTAAATCTCTGTTTTCCATAAATAAGTAGGCGTGTATTAGCTCGCCGGTATCTGATCGCTGCAGCGTGGAAAAAGGCTTATCCCCGGCATCTGATGCGGGCTGCATAGCAGATAGTTCGGCAGAAAAAATTGCGGTAAGAAAACCGGCTACAACAGCAGCCTTAAAAATTTTATGAAGAAATACAGCTACTTTCATCTGGAAAAGTTTTAAATACGAGATTACGACATAAGGAAGATAATCCGACAGGTTAGCGGATATCGCAGCCTTATCTGTTAAACAAATACTTTACGTGGCAAATAGTATAACAGAGTTACTCCTCTGGCCAGCATGTAGGCCGTCATTGCCAGCCATAAAGCATGGTTGCCCAGCAAATCCGCAAAAACATAGTAGACCGGCAGAAAAACGAAAAAAGTAGAAATCAGCATAGAATCTCGCATTGGGCCGGTAACCGTAGCTCCGATATAGACGCCATCCAGCATAAAACAAAAGCTGTTGATAAGCGGCGCCGCAATAGTCCAGCCGAAATATACCAGGGCCAGCGCAATGAGCTCGGGATTATCTGTAAAGAGCCGAACCAAATGCTGATCCAGCAAAAAATATAGCAGGCTAAAAATACAGCCAAGCCCGAGTCCCCATGCCATTAGCAAGCCGGTAGCTCTTTTAAGCTCCGGAATATTTCCCGCGCCTTTAAGCTTACCGGTAATACTCTCGGCCGCGTAGGCAAAGCCATCTACACCGTAAGCCATAATGTACCAAAGCTGCATTAAGATGGTATTAACAGCAAGGAATTCATCACCCAGAGCCGCACTTTGTATAGTAAAAAAGGAGTAGGTGAAGATTAGGCTCATGGTGCGGATAAAAATATCCCGGCTAACCGAGAAAAGCC
Organism: Balneolales bacterium; assembly: GCA_022565805.1. Classification (GTDB taxonomy): domain Bacteria; phylum Bacteroidota; class Rhodothermia; order Balneolales; family Cyclonatronaceae; genus Cyclonatronum. Next base: position 18,473 of record JAIULZ010000068.1, on the reverse strand, counting down.
GGCGAACAGCGGCACCATCCAGCAGACCGCTAAGAGTGGGGCTCAGCCAGGTTTTTCCGTATTTACGCCAGAATAAAAACAGCGCAAAAAAAAGCCCGCTGTACTGCGCAATTACCGTTCCCCAAGCAACACCATCTACCTTCATACCCAGGCCGTATATAAAAAAGATATTCAGGCCAATGTTAAGCAGATTTATAAAAATGGTGATATACATAGGGTACCGGGCGTTTTGCATGCCCAGAAACCAGCCCTGCAGCGCAAACAGAGCAAGCACAGCAGGCGCATCCCAAATCCGGATAAAAAAGTAAACAGAGGCATAATGTGCTACTTCTCCGGATGTATCTACAATGGCCATCGCCGCCCGGAAAATCCCAACCTGTAGCAGTAACAGCATTAAACTACCGGCCAAACCAGCCAAAGCGGCGCGGCCAAGCACCAGGCAGGTTTCGGAGCGATTACCGCTGCCTCCGGCATTGGCCGTAAGCCCGGTGGTGCCCATCCTCAAAAACCCGAAACCCCAATAAAGAAAATTAAAAATCATGCCCCCGATCGCCAGCGCCCCCAAATACCAGGGTTCATCCAAGCGCCCGACCAAAGCCGTATCTACCGAGCTAAGCAGGGGAACCGAAAGATTGCTGATGATATTCGGTATCGCCAGCGTAAGGATTTTCTTATTCAAAACAAATATATTTACGCAAATAAGACATCTATTGAGTAATTTTTATTAAACACTTTGCGGCTGCATGTAAAGCCTATGCTATTCGTCTAAATCCAGTCCGGCATCCAGCAGGAAAATGCAAATGGCAAGTACCCGATCTATATCTGAAACAAAAACGCGCTCATTTTTTTGGTGATACGGAAAAATAGCCAGCTCGATGGCTATGCCCGGTATTACTCTGCCTTCAGGCAGCTTTTGGCTAAATGTTTTGCCGTAGACAAGATAATCGTTCGTGTTATTAGCTCTTCGAATATCAGGTTCGAAATCACAAACCTGCTCTACCAGTTTTCTGGTTTTAGCAATCTCCGATTCGGTTGGTACGGCTCCGGTGAACTCCCAGTGGCGGCTGTACACTGCGCAGCCCGGCTCTCCTTTAAAAAGCGGAGTGGTATCTATAGTGATGCAGGCATCGGGCAGCCATTGCGGTTTGGTGGTAATAAGGTAGTCTGCCAGCTTTTCTGCCCCCATACCGTGGTAAAGACCTTCGCCACCATTTCGAAGCCATTGAGGATGTTTCTTAAGCCCCGTACTTTCCTCCATTTCCGAAAAAAGCAGAACAAGATCGGGCCAGTTTCTGTTTGGCGCCTCTTCTAAAAGCGTAAGCAGCACACCAATACCAACCGTATTATCGAGCTGACCCTCAATAAATTCTTCTGTTCGCGTAAACGGTAAAGTTTCGGGCTCCGGCATCCCGAAGTGGTTAATTTTGTCGAGATGTGCTGTAAACGCCACAATCCCAGATTGTTTACCGGGTATATACATTATGATGTTGCGCTCATTTACCGTTTCGGCCTTACAACCCGGCACCTTACCGGCTATTGAATGCACAAAAGGATGTATAACTTCTTCACGCGAACTGAATGATGGAATTTTTGCGGCCTGCTCTGTAAGCTGAAGTGCTCTCTCCAGTAATTTGGATACTTTCTTCATAGATGCTTTTCCAGTTTATTTTTGTGATTATCCCGATAAGGGCAAGAAACCATCACCCTTTAACGATAATTCTTTGTATTTCGAAACAAGATCGTAGAATTTACCCTTTAAACAGAATCTGATTTCAGAAGATTACAATATTTCTTATCGGCATACTTTGGGAAAAGAAATCAGATTCTTATTCTTTCATTCGTCTCAAAAACAAACCTGATATAGGTACCTGCATTTAAGTTCTCATTTTTATCATGCAAAAAAGTTACTGGGAATCCCGGTGGATAAAAGATAAGACCGGATTTCATGCCTCAAAACCGGAAGTTGCTCTGGAAGAATTCTGGAACTACGAGCCCAAAGACGGCTTCCTGAATGTCGCTGTACCATTGTGTGGCAAAACCATGGATATGATATGGCTGGCCGAAAAGGGCCACTCCGTTATCGGTATCGAGTTCATAAAAAAAGCTTGTGAAGATTTTTTTACCGAATCGCATAGTCTCACCGGTGCACCCGAAGTCCAGGTTTTCCCAAGAGGAATACGATACAGCTCCCCAAATATAAATGTGCAACTTATACAGGGCGACTATCTAAAACTAATATCGGGTGATATCTTACAAAACCCTGTTAGTTTACTTTACGACAGAGCAGCCCTTGTTGCACTGCCGCCTGCATTACGAAAAGCCTATATAAAGCAGCATCTGCAGCTATTTCCGGATCTTAAGGAAATACTGCTAATTACATTCGTATATGATACATCAATAATGCAGGGGCCCCCTTTTTCGATTCCAGATGACGAAGTAAGGTCTCTTTTTAAAAACGATTTCCGTCCGGAGGTATTAAAAAGAGAAAATATCATAGATCAATCAGAAAAGTATCAGCGCATGGGTCTTCAGGAAATGACAAAAGTAAGCTGGCGACTCAAAAGAAAATAAAATGGCGTGGACTACTTCATCCTTAAACTTGTTTTTTTTGAAGCAGATTTAGCCTGAAATTAGAAAAAGTGCAAAAAAAGTTACAGCGCCGCTAGCCATAGAAAATTATATGAAAACGTGTGCATGTCGATCTCTATGTATTAAATCGGCAAAATAGGCTTGTAATCGAAAGGTTACACAAGTATGATAAACATAAGGTTGAGTTCATAAGTTAGCTTGATTTACTGGTCAAGTTGCATATCTTAGGGTGAGCGTGTATTTTCACCGCTGGATTTGAATTCGATAAACCAGATTATTTCATTATATACCAATGAATATAGACCAAAGAAACCGTATTGTATCCCTGGTACTCATAGTTGTAATCGTGCTGCTCGGCGTGTGGCTTTACAACACGATTACCGGTCCATGGAAAGAAGTTCAGGAAAAACAAGCGACTACGGAGCGTGTACGCACCAACATGCTAGCTATAAACGATGCAATCCGGTTCTACAACGACCGAAACAATCGTTTCCCATCTTCGCTGGATTCGCTTATGATTTTTATTACCAACGATAATTTTTTTATGGCAAACCGGGATAGTCTTCTGCGCAGAAGACCCGTAGACTTCGACAGTTTTCTGAACTCACCTAGAACAGGAAACCGCTTCGAATACGAGCTAAATGCCGAGGCAAGGCCTCCCCTATACCTCTTGTCTGATCCGGATACCGAAGACCATATTGGTACCCTTACAAGAGTTACCGACCGCGGAGCCCCGAGTTGGAGATAAGCGATTAAAAACAGTTTGTTGCATGGTGCCAAACGCAAATCGTTGCGTTGTGGTTCTATACCAATGTTCTTGTTCTATGCTTTACAACAGCGGCTTAGTTAGGCCGCTGTTTTTATTTACACCCCAACAGCCGGGAATAAAACTGGCTGCGGCTAAATGTCATCACTGGCTTTTTTCATGAGCTCTACAACTCCTTATCTTGGTATATGCTTTTCCGGCAATGCCCTTTACTATTCGGTAAGGCAGGGCGATGCCGGGCACAAGTTTTCGTATATCGGTAAAGCAGATTTTAATTTTCCCGTATTTGAAGCTTTTACAAGCGCAGACACAGAGCGTATGGCGCATATAAACAAGGTTGTGAGAAGAGTTTGTGAAAAGCACTCTGTTAGTTCTGTTCGGGTAGTTAGTTTTCCCCATTTCGAATGCTGGACCATGCTTCCAAAACTTGCCTATGATGATTCAAAAGAGCGTGAAGCTCATCTTTCTTTTTTAGCATACGGAGTAGAGAGAAAAAATATAGAAACAACCTGGTTCGAAACGAGCAATCGCGATTTCAGGTTCTTAAGCATTAGAGATCAAACCGTAGTACAGTTGCTAAATAGGTGTACTCAGGGCGTTGCAGATACAGAGTATTGTACCGATTTTGAAGTAGGCTTAAGCTGGATGAAGCATCATGGGGCACGTGGTTCACTAATGACTCTGGGCTGCAACGACCATATTCTTACCATTAGTTCTTACATTTTGGGAAAACTTAGGTCGGCAACCTGCATTCGATACAAGCATTTAAATGATCTTATTTTCGAATGGAAACAGTCGGAGACACACTTAAAATGGGTGAGCGGTTACCACGAAGAAATACTTGTTTATGGCGCAGACAGCGACGAAGTTGTAAGTCGTCTGCAGCCACTTTGGGACAACTCTGCTCAGGTACGGCGCATAAATTCCCTGGCCGATATAGGCGTTGAGGCAGAAGAAGAAACCTATTCTTTTCCGCTTCAAGAAGCTTTCCCGGCTCTAATGATGGCTTTGAAGTGATTTAACCATACTTTTATTATTGTAATTGCGCGTCGCTGTTAACCCATAGCATCACCCCTTTATCTTTCTACCAAATATTGCTTTATGAGAATTATTACCGGAACGCTTAAAGGCCGGAAATTCGATGTTCCGAAAGATGTTCATGTACGGCCGACCTCCGATCGGGCTAAAGAGGGGCTCTTTAACGTAATTGAAGCCCGCAAATACATTCGTGCTACTAAAGTGCTTGATTTGTTCGGTGGCAGCGGCAACCTTAGTTTCGAATCCATTTCCAGAGGTGCTTCACATGTTACAATTGTTGAAACTAGTAACGAAGCGTGCAAACATATTGAAAAAACAGCACGCAAGTTTGGTATAGAGAATCAGATTAATGTGATTAATATGCCCGTTGAGCGTTTCATTAACGGGAATGGCAACTTTTATGATTTTATTTTTGCCGATCCCCCCTACGATTGGCCGGAAATTCCTGAAATGATAGAGCGCTTACTCACGGGCAACTGGCTCAATCCGGAAGGATGGCTAATCGTTGAGCATGATGTACGCCACCTTTTCCATGAACACCCTCATTGCGTTTTTACTAAGCCCTACGGAAGAACGATAGTAAGCATTTTTTTAAAGGAACTCTCGTCAAGCGAAAGCGAAGAAGACACAAATGGAGTCGACAACAAAGATGAAGAAGTATAAATACGATGCTTTACCCTTTTCTTGCTTTCCATGCCAAACTCTATTCTGAAGTATAATAAAAACCAAAAATCAGCACCGAGCATTAAAGCATTAAGATGAAAGCACTCTACCCAGGCACATTCGACCCTATTACATACGGCCATCTTGATATTCTGGAAAGAGCGGCCTCGCTTTTTGATGAAGTGCTGCTTACCGTAGCTGTGAATACCAGGAAGCAGTCTGTATTTTCGGCAGAGGAGCGGGTTTCTCTCATTAAAGAATCGCTTAGCGATAAAAAGTGGAGCCACAATGTATCGGTTGTTGCATTTAGCGGCCTTTTGGTAGAACATGCCCGCGAAATGAAAGTACATACTCTTATTCGGGGGGTAAGGCAGGTTTCAGATTTTGAATATGAGTTCCGCATGGCTCTCATGAACCGAAAACTTGCTCCCGAAATCGATACAGTATTCCTTATGCCCCAAGAACAGCTAACCTTTGTTTCTGCTACCATTGTAAGAGAAGTTGCTTACTGGGGCGGGGACCTTTCTCATTTTGTACCCGATCACGTAGCAGAAGCCCTCAAAAAAAAATTTAAGGATAGAGCAAAATAGCACCCAAAACGCTACTTTTAGTTTCCCAAACCTTCATCCCAAAAAATAGCAACCGCCTTACCAGCCACTAGCCATGATCTCAAACCGTGCCCGCGCCTTAGCGCCCTCAGAAACCATGAAAATTTCTGCCCTTGCAAAAGAAATGCAGCAGGCGGGTCAGTCCGTTATTTCGCTGAGCCAGGGAGAGCCCGACTTTAAAACGCCGGATCATATTTGTGAGGCGGCAAAACAAGCCATCGACGACGGTTTGCACGGGTATACGATGAATACGGGCACTACAGAGCTAAGGCAAGCTATTGCAGATAAGCTACAAAGAGAAAACGGGCTCAGCTTTTCACCCGCTCAAATTGTTGTTTCTAATGGTGCCAAACAGTCGGTAGGTTTTAGCATCCTCGCACTTGTTAACGACGGAGAGGAAGTAATTATCCCGGCTCCTTACTGGGTTTCTTACCCGGAAATGACCAAACTGGCAGGCGGTGTTCCGGTTATTGTTCGTACTTCTTTCGATCTGGATTACAAGCTTAGCCCGGCACAGCTCGAGAGCGCCATAAGCAGCAAAACCAAGATTCTTATTCTATGCTCCCCTTCTAACCCTACGGGTAGTTGCTACACTGCCGAGGAACTTGTTGCGCTGGGCGAGGTTCTCAAAAACCACCCGCATGTAGCCGTGTTATCCGACGAAATTTACGAGTATATCGTTTTTGAAGGTAAGCATGTAAGTATTCTTGAAGTATGCCCTTGGCTGGCCGATCGTTTTATTTTAGTGAACGGGTTTTCCAAAGGATTTGCCATGACAGGCTGGCGCCTTGGGTATATTGCCGCACCTGCGCCTATTGCCTCGGCCGTGGCAAAAATTCAGAGTCAGGAAACCTCGGCACCGAGTACTATTTCGCAAAAAGCTGGCGAAATCGCATATAACAGCCCTTTATCTGCCGAAGCGGTAGAAACTATGCGTAAGGCTTTTCTCGAAAGAAGAAACTATTTCGTTGATGCACTAAACCAAATTGACGGGGTGCGCTGTTTTAAGCCCGGGGGTGCTTTTTACGCCTTTCCGAATATCTCTGCCTACCTTGGCAAAAAAACGCCCGATGGAAATATCATTTCAAGCAGCACCGATCTGTGCATGTTTTTAATTGAAAATGCTGGTCTGGCAACCGTACCTGGCGACGCTTTTGGCGAACCCGATGGTATACGGTTAAGTTACTCTGCTTCTATGGAAACCTTAAAAGAAGGTATAGCAAGGTTTCGAAAAGGGCTTAAAATGCTTACCTAAAAGGTGCATTTACACAGGCGCGCAGCGTGCGTCTAATTTCTGACCTTAAAAAATGCTGGCGGATTAAACGTTGGCATTTTTTTTGCTAATTGTCGGAAAGTCGCTGCTTCAATCCGAAATTGCTTCTGCGAAACAGCCATTGGGGTTAGATTATCCCGTTCTGGATTTAAACTTCAAAGCGATCGTTTTCTACTCCAATCATTTGCAATATGTTTAGAATACTGCAAATGCACGTTTATTAAACCAAAACAAGGCTTCAAAGAACCGATATTGTTGCCTATTCAACGGCTAAAACCCCGAAGTATATGGGGTAAATCCGCGAAAAAAAGGCAAATAACCCGTTCACAAGGTCTTCCACAATATAAAATCAAGTTTATGCCAACCTATCTTTACGAACGCGAAGACGGAACCCGCTTCGATTTTTTCCAGAAAATGTCTGATGATAGCCTGAAAAGCTGTCCGGAAACGGGTCAAAAAGTAAGGCGAGTTATAACCGGTGGTAGTGGGGTGATTTATAAAGGAACCTGCTTTTATAATACAGATTACAAAAAACCGGCAAGTAAGCCAGAAAAAGCAAACCCCGAAAATAAAACCCCGAAGGAAAGTAATAGCAATACCAAGGCTGCAGACTCAGACTAAGTTTATTTTCCTGCAGCGAATTATCTGCATACGAATATCTATATCAACAGTCTAGCTTGATTTAGTGAGCGCTTTCTATTTTATAGTATGGAAGCGCTTTTTTATTCGGATCAATTTTAAAAAAGACTTTCCAATAAATTTATATTGCTATTCGATTATCCAAATCATTATTTTGTAACAATCCTCTGCAAGCTATTTTGAAAAATAACCTTCAACTCAGAACAAATATATTATATCGGGATTACATTTTTAAGATGTGGAAACAGGTAAACCAAAACGAAACCTTTTAGCAATCTTTTAAAGCAATAAACGGATACTTAAATTGAGTCGAGTTGAATTAAACTGTTGTATAACCCAATCTTTTACAGGCAATATCCACCTCGCTTTTTGCATTTTTGAAGGTAGCTTAGCTTATTAAAGCTAGTTTCTATGTAGTTTTTAGCTTAGTTACGTAATTCTTGGTTCTAAAACCTGCAATAAGGCGTTAACTATGCCGGTTATCGACAGGTACTGATTTCCGTAAAGAGGTACAACTTCATTAGCGGCCTTATTTTCCGGATTGTAAAACATAAAGATGTTTTTCTGGTTATATATATACTAAGCTCCCAACATTAGGAGATTACCCAATTAAGCAGAAGGAGGGTAAACTATTTCACAACTCAATTCACCTTATAGCGGGCTCGGTTTCGTTCGTACTACATTATTGCTTTGATTACCCGGCAAAACCCTGATAAGGCATTTTAGTTTTTTTAGAAATCTCTCAATATTCTGGACTTTTAAGGTTTTAGATATTACCAGTACTAGTTCAGGAACTTTAAATTAATTAAGGTTTTTATGAAAAACTGGTTTCTGTATGATTTACTGCAGAAAGTTAACTCGCACCTTAGCAAACAGATGCAGCAACGGTTTTTTCCTGGAAAAAATATTTTACTAAAAGATTCGGCGAATATATCCGGGCCACTAGTTGCCCGTTTGACTGTCAATTCTACTTAACCAGACTTTTGAACTAACCAAAAGCCTGCGTACTGAAGAACTTTTTTATATGAGCACAAACGAGAAAAAGAGAAGCAGAGAATACGAACATGCACTGGAATTATTTATTCTGTACTGGGGCGAAATGGCCTCGGAATGGGGTATTAATAAAACTATGTCGCAAATTTATGCGCTCTTATTCGCGGAACCCGAGCCTATAAACACAGATACCATTATGGAGAGGCTTAATATTAGCCGGGGAAACGCAAATATGAATGTTAGGAACCTGATAGACTGGGGGCTTGTACATAAAGTTCATAAAAAGGGAAAGCGCAAAGATTACTATACCTCAGAAAAAGACCTTTGGACCACAGCTGCACGAATAATTGCAGAAAGACAAAAAAGAGAGATAAGCCCAATACAAAAAACGCTGCATCAATGCGCCGAAATTTTGGATGACGCCCCCCAAGATGCCCCTGAAGTTCAAAATTTTAAAAGTCGTCTCGATAGTTTCAGGGAGTTTCTTAATTTATTTAACGACTTTTCTGAGGCTGTACTCCCTTATATATCCGAAAAAAATGTAGATCAGATAAAGGGAATTGTAGAAATGGCGAAAATGTATAAGTTACAACAGGAAAAAGACTTCCCGGCTACAACACCCCGCTGATAGCACACCCATCTAAATTAATGTAACGTAAAATTAAATTTAGTAGGGTTATGTAATCTATAAACCCAATATCTGAGAACCGGGCTCTTTTTTTGGAACATTCTTAACAGTTTTTTTTCAAGATTATCCGTATAACCAGGACTGTTCAGGCAACATTTTACATGTCTGCACATTCAAACTTTTCTTATCTTTGGTATTTATTCTACGCAATGAAAAAACAGCTTCCCGATCATATAAAGCTTGGTAAAAAAGGTGAGGATATTGCCGTTAGGTGGCTCGAAGAACAGGAAATTCGCATATTGGAGCGTAACTACCACTTCGAAAAAGCCGAAGTTGATATCATAGCTTACAATGGCAGGCAAATTATATTCATAGAAGTAAAAACAAGATCTTCTAACCAGTTTGCAGAACCCGAAGATGCCGTTACTAAAGAAAAGAAAGCTTCTCTTTATAAGGCAGCCGGAGCTTGGCTCTACGAACGAAAGATGGAAGGTTCTCCTATTCGATTCGACATTATTTCTGTAGTTCTGCCCAAAAGTACCGGTACTCCCGAAATAAAGCTTTTCGAAGGTGTTTTCTGGCAGCTTTAGGCTGTATTCGCCCGGTTAAAATATCTGGTGTTAAATGAACTGATTAACATTTTTATACAACCAAGCAGCTACTATTATTAACATTACCCGTAATTCTATTTTAAACTCACTATGAAATTACCTTACACGCTGGCAAAACGCTTTGTAGCGGGAGAATCGCTCGAACAGACCGTTCCTAAAGTGTCTGACCTTAACGATGCCGGCATTCGGGTAACGCTTGATCTGTTGGGCGAAAATGTTAAAGACAAAAAAACCGCCGACGACACCTTAACCCACTACATCGAGCTTATTGAAGGTATTCATGAACAAGGTATTGATTCGAATATTTCTATAAAGCTTACCATGCTGGGGCTCGATATCGATTATCAATACTGTAAAAAAAATCTTTTTAGTCTGCTGGACGTAGCCCGCAAACACGATCAGTTCGTAAGAATAGACATGGAAGGGTCCGACTATACACAGCTTACTATCGATTTATTCAAAGAGGCCTTTCAGGAATATGGCAAACATGTAGGTATTGTTATTCAAACCTACCTGCACCGCACCCGCGACGACATTAATATGTTGGCAGAACTCGGCGCAGATATCCGTTTATGTAAAGGTGCTTATAACGAATCGGAACGCATCGCACTTCGAAAAATGAGTGATATTCGGGAGGCTTATAAAGAATACGCAGCCATACTCTTCGAAAAAACGGTTTACCCGCGTATTGCTACGCACGACGATCAGCTTATCGAGTGGGTAAAAACATACACCGATCAGAATGGTATTGGGAAATCCAGGTTTGAGTTCCAGATGCTCTATGGTATGCGGCTCGAAACCTGTAAGGAACTGGCTGCTGCTGGTTATAATGTTCGTATTTATGTTCCATACGGTACTATGTGGTTTCCTTATTTTTCGAGAAGGTTAAAAGAGCGAAAAGAAAACATCTGGTTTGTTCTATCCACAATGTTTCAAAAATAAGACCACAACAGCAGGGCTACTTTCTTATTTTGCACAGATGAACAAGCTGGCTTTCCTTGTTCGTCTGTGCTTTTTTATTCTATACCGCTAAAGCACATCTTAAAACAGTCTTAAAGTGCATTACGACCCATAAATAAATGTAATGAAGCTTCCGCTATTTGCAGAAATTGCAAGAAACTACCAAAAGTTATTCTGGTTTGCACTTGGCTTGGGTATACTCCTCAGCTTTATTCCGCTGGTTCAGGAAGTGCATTTTCTTTCTGCTAATATTTCCGGACTTATTTTTTCGGCACTTTCACTACGTTTAGCCCTTAAAAATACCCGATCAGGTCAAAAACCTGCTGCAGGTTTACGCGAGTGTCTCTTTCTTGCGCTCATAGCGTTCATCCCAATTTTTCCTCTTTTAGCAGGTAGTCTTATTCGGTCCTGTTTCTCGGGTTCGGGCCTGGCATTCTGGATTCTTATACCAGTACCCTCTGTTGTCTTTACCTATGCACTAGGGCGATATTTCACACTGGCTTTTCCTGCTTTATATTCCCGCTATGTAGCTTGGGGTATCTATTTTTTTATTGCCGCAGGTATTTTCCTAGCCGAATTGTATAGTCTGCCACATGTGCGGTTTCACAATCATATTTGGGGTTACTGGCCAGGCCCTATTTACGACAGTGAAGTCGCATTATCGCCCTCGCTGGTTGCTTTTCGCTATTTAAGCCTTTGTTGGGCCGCCTTATTTTGGCTGGCGCCCTATATGAAAACAAGCTATGGTAAAAAATTTAGGCTACCCTTTATTTTACTAGCTGCAAGCCTGTTATTAGGTTATATGAACCTAAACCGCACGGGAATTATAAGCACCGAAAGCCATATCAGAAATACTCTGGGCGGGGTGCACTTCACCGAATACGCTGTTCTCTTTTTTGACCGTTCGGTACCAGATGATAAAATTCTTTTTTGGGGCAAACTACACGATTTCCACATTCAGGAAATTGCTGCTCAACTTGGGTTAGACCTGCTGCAGCTGCCCAGAGTAAGAAGCTATGTTTACAGGCATGAATGGCAAAAAAAACGGCTAACAGGAGCCGGAGGCACAGTATATGTACCCGTATGGAACCGAAACCCGCAAATGCATATACACCAACAGGCGTTGCTGCCTGTTCTTCGCCACGAATTGGTACATGTTCTCGCCAGAGAAATTGGTATGCCACTGTTTAACGCAAGCCCAAATATAGCCCTTACCGAAGGTCTGGCTGTAGCCCTGCAAACCGAGCGTAACAGTACAGCATCTCTCCACCAGATTGTTGCGCTGCAAGATGAGTTACCAGATACCGATACTATGCGCTCCCTTATGAGTCTCACGGGATTTTACAAGCTAAGCGGACAGCTTAGTTACACGCTTGCAGGCTCTTTTACAGCATGGTTACTCGATTCCTTTCCCCCGGAATACATGCATCAGGCTTATCGTACCGGGAATATAGAAACCGCATTTAAGACAGATTTCAAAGACCTTGTTACCAACTGGCATACGTTTTTGCAAACAATACCAACCGATCCAGGGCAACGATTTGTTTCAGACCGTATTTTCACCGCACCCGGTCTGCTCGATATCAGCTGCGTACTTCATCCCAAAAGACATCACTTCGTATTAAATGAAGCTCAGATTCTTGTAGCTGAGCAGCGCTACGAAGAGGCCGCACTGCTTTTAGATGTTTTTGGGACACGACCAGGCCGACTTAGCATCCCGATGCTGAGGCTTTTCGTAACAGCTGGTCTCAGAGCCGGCAAACCCGATTTAATTGCCAGCAAAATTGAGCGAGCGGGTATTCCCCCTGAAGATTTGCCGGCCGATCTGCTCATACAGCTATCAGATTTATATGCCATTCTAGATCAACCGGAGCGTCAGCAATTTTTTATAGCTGAAGTCGCAGAGCGTCATCCCGATTGGTGGCAGCTAAAAACCCGAATTAAAGCAAATTCTACCGACCTACATACTATTTTAAAACTTGAGTATAGCACCGGCAACATGTCTGTCCACTCTATAATCGATAGTTCGCCTTATTGGAACAACACTACACTACCTTTTGGAATACGACACTGTATCAGAACAGGTATGTATTGTAATTCTTTGGCGGGTTTGTATACAGATATTGCTGATGAGTCAGTATTCATTCCGCTTTACCTGCGTTATGCGCAGCTTCTTTCACCGAGTAAGCCCGATTATGCCCTGCAATGGCTGCATAAGATAGACTCCTTAACCAACAGCTCACCGATGCATCTTGCTAGGCGTAATCAGCTGGAGGAAATTCGCCGGTTCACCGTATTTTTAACTTCCCGCAAAAGCAAACTATAGATTTGCCACCAAGAGTAGATCTTAAAAACAAACCACCCGGGATAAGCCCGGTTATGGAATTTTTAGGCTTAAAACGCGTATTTACCATAACTACATATTTTTGACAGCCAAAAATCTAAAGACAAGCTATCTCCAGGCTAAAGCTACGGTAGAAACAGATAAATTACCTTATCTCCCGAAAGTGAGATTCGTAAAAACACCTTTCCGGATCTGTGCCTGAATTAAAAACTTAATCTGCCAATTCCGAAAGATTTGTTCATTTTTGACATACATTTTTTACATCTTTAAGATGTGAAAAATAATTTGTTTTTGTTTAATTCATGGCCCTTTTTGATAGTTTATACAGAGTCGGTTTCTGAATTAAGCAGGCAAGAGTTTTCATGGTATTTACAAATACCTACAGGTCTATTTTTATTCCGTTTGACCTATGCTATATATGATTTTACTATTTTGGCCGGGGTACCGTATTACCCTCATAATGCTAATAACAGCGCTAAGCTTTAGCTTTGTGCCCAACCTGGCAGCACAAGAGGTTTTAACCGACTACAGAGGCATTTTTTACCAAACACAGGATGGCCTCCCAACCAATCTGGTAAAAAGTGTTGTACAGGATAAAGACGGCTTTATTTGGCTGGCAACAGATTCCGGAATTGTGCGGTACGATGGCCGCAATTTTGTTCATTACCGAAATGTACTAACATCTTCTTACCCCAAAGGCCTGTTTATAACTTCAGAAAACCAGCTGCTCATATACCACGACGATGGTATTTCAAAAATTACCGGCCACAACTCAGAATCGCTCGAGATCAGCATGTTTTTACCCGGTAGCGGCTCGCCTGGTACTGGTAGCGTAATGTACCCAAAATCACTATTTGAAGATAGCAGGGGCCGGATATGGATTGCCGAAGTCTACTCTGTAGCATATTTTAAAGACGGAGCACTCAAACGCTTTATGCTTCCGGACAATTTCCGGACATCCAGTTTTATCAGAAGTTTTAACATCGCAGAAGACAGTTCGGGACGAGTTTTCGTTTCCTCTCAACAGGGCGGTCTGTTTCTGTACGATGAACAAGCAGAAGAACTAAAGCAGATACATAACCAATCGGTAACCGGAAGCATAAATGCCCTTCTATACGATACCGGCACAAACCGTATTTTTATAGGCTCTACGAACGGTCTCTTTGCACTATCTGAAAATACGGTCGAAAACCGATGGGAGTTGCTTCGCAAAACCGACTTAGAAAATATTTCAACGCTTGTGCTTCAAGAACCCGGGGTTTTTTGGGGGGGCGACTGGTCGAACGCGGTTTTCAGGATAAGCACCAACCCGAAAAACAGCGAATTAGCAACCTCTTTTATTCAAGATCTGCCTCTTTTCTCTATAAACTCTATTTTTTTTAGCGATAGTGACCAAATATGGATTGCGGCAGACGACGGCCTTGGGTTTTATCATAAACCATTCTTCTCGAGAGTTCCGGTACAACAAGACCGCAACTATGTTCAGTCTGTAGCGAGGCAGCCCGGGGAAAATATCTTTTTTATGACCGACGCTTCAAAAGTCTATCGCATAAAGCCGCATGATTACGGATTCGACATAATGGTTGTCTTTGAAAACCCGCAGAACGACGATATACTTTCTGTGGCGGCAACAAATAGCGGTTTGTACATTTCTACATCCAGAGGGCGGCTTTACTATATGGAAACGGATGATATTACGCTAAACCGCTACATACAGATTGAAAATGCCAGAGAGCTCGAAAATTCTATCTTTTTTATGCTCGTCGACCCCAATAACCAGCTTTGGTTTACCAAATATAACGAAGCATTAATTACCCGTGTGAGCGAAAATCATGATATACATTTATACAACGAAGCAAAGGGTATAGACCAGTATATATCAGTAATAAGACATCACCCTACCGAAAGTGATATTCTATATGCCGCCAGTTCGGGGAATACACCACTTTTCAGGTACGACCCGGCATCCGACCAGTTCGAACCCCTGCCCGTACAGCGGGGATTTCCGCATCGTATCTCTGTAAACGATATGGATGTACTTGCCGATGGCAACATAATGCTGGCTACCAATTCCGGAATTTACATGTACATGCCCGAAGCCCAGAGGTACGAAGCCCTTAAACTCCACGATTTGCTAGACAACGAATACATAAAAAGCATTGTAAGCAGAGATGGGTATATCTGGGCCGGCACCGACAAAGGGCTGTTTTTGTATTCTATGGCCGATAGTGAGCTCAGCTTATTCGATGAGTCTGTAGGGGGCATTCCATCGAGAACACTTTCTTACCGCGGTATTCTTCGAGGCCCCGAAAATCTTATTTGGATTGCTACCTCTTCTGGTCTTGGAGTATCCCGTATGCCCATAAAGCTTTCGCCTACACCAAGTCCTCAACTCATAAACGTAAATATAAACGATCTTTCTTCAGGGTCAGAGTTTCTTTCTGAGTATCCATCCGGTTCTTTCTTACAGTTCAATTTTTCGAGCCTCATTTTTCCAAACAGTAGAGTAACGTACCAATATCAGCTAAACGGCGAAGAATGGATAAATCTTGGTACAAACCCTGTACTTGGGCTTTCCCAACTTAATAGCGGTAGGTATACTCTTAATATAAGGGCCAAACAAAGTGGTGCCTTTGTCTGGAGTGAACCTTTAACCACCGTATTTACTATTGCCCCGCCATGGTATTTTAGCCCTTTTTATATAGTTCTTTTCTTACTTTTCTTTACGCTAATTCTTACAGCTACAACTCAATTTTATACCCGAAGGCTAAGAAGTTCCAAAATGGCTCTGGAACTCATGGTTAGAGACCGGGTACAGGAATTAAGAGCCAAAAACGAAGAGCTCCTAAAAGCAAAAGAAGAAGCCGAAAATGCAAACCAGGCCAAAAGTGCTTTTCTTGCCAATATGTCCCATGAAATACGGACACCTCTAAACGGAGTTATAGGTTTTACCGATTTGCTAAAAAACTCCGGGCTAAATGCCGTGCAGCTCGAGTATATGAACTACGTATCTAATTCGGCTAACAGTTTGTTGCAGCTTATCAATCAGATATTGGATTTTTCAAAGATCGAATCCGGGAAATTGGAGCTCGAAGATGTAGAAACAAATCTTGAGGGAATATGCTCCGATACGGTGCATGTTGTAAAATTTGCAACTCAGTGCAAAAAAGTACTTATTAATGCCTTCACAGATCCCGAATTGCCGCAAACAGTGCTTGCAGACTCACTTCGGCTACGCCAGGTCTTAATAAACCTGCTAAGTAATGCTGTAAAATTTACTGATGAAGGGAATGTAAACTTGTTTATCGAGCAGATAAAAGCTCCGGGACAACCAGGCTTTTTTGAAGACACGTATCTGCAGCTCTATAATGAGATGAGGTATAGCGTCGATTTTAGTACCAATGCAGAATCTATGCCTCAAAAGACCGGTATAGCTAATAGAAGTAATCTAATTTGGCTGCGATTTTCCGTATCGGATACTGGTATTGGCATCAATATGGAGCAGTCTAAACAGATTTTTGCGCCATTTTCGCAAGCAGACCCTTCTACTACGCGCAAATACGGCGGTACCGGTTTAGGGCTTTCTATTTCAAAGTCTATAATTGAAAAAATGGAAGGCTTCTTCTCACTTAAATCTGCTCCGGGTAAAGGTAGCCTATTCACATTTGAAATTCCTGTTAGAGCCGTTCCTGATACTGGCACAGGTAACCGGTATTCTCTAAACCCGGATACACCGGCGTCTTATTTCGGTTATCAGGCCGTTATTCGCTCCGCTTCAAACATTCAAAAACAAATTTTCACCTCTTATCTGAAATCCTGTGGCTTTGAGAAAATCGCAATTCTTCAATCATCGGGAAATCAAACCAATCAAATACCAAGAGATTTTTCAAGCTCATTACCCGTTCTTCTTCTGGTTTCCTGTTACAATATTGAAGACAAAAACGACCCTTCAGTTTTACTACCCGCTATTATCACCCGAAGCCTGCAACAGTATGAAGATGAAAGCCTGGTTATTTTTTCTGGTAGCAATGAAGAAACAATAACGACCTTTAAAACACTATACCCCGGCAAAACCACCACCAAAACAATTAATCCTCTTCTGTTTACGACTTTTCAGGAACAGCTGTGTCAGCACGTTAAACATGTTTCAGCACGTAAAGAAAATTCCGGTATAGAAATTGCACCGGCTGGAAATGAACCCAAAGCTGATTTACCGGCTTCTGCAGATATGCATAAACAGCAAGGATCTGAAGTACGTATTTTAATTGCCGACGATAACCAGGTGAATCTTAAGCTGGCCGAAATGCTGATTCTAAATATTGCCGGTCAAAAAAACTTGCGAATTCTTAAAGCAGAAAACGGTGAGCAAGCCATTAATTTATTCGAAGAATATAGACCACAACTCGTGTTAATGGATATTCAAATGCCTGTTATGGACGGTTATGAGGCCACAAGCAAGATTCGTGAGGTCGAAACCAGACTGCAACTGGTAAAAGTACCCGTCATCGCTTTAACAGCAGGTGCCACAAGCACCGAACAGCAACGCTGCCTCGAAAGTGGCATGGATGCTTTTATTACAAAACCCATTGTTAGAGAAGAGTTTAAAAACACCCTACTGCAGCATTTACCAAAATAAATACAAATCCGTTCTAAAGGTGATGAACGCTGATTTTGAAAAAGTATGCGTTTATTACCAGTTATGGTGAATTATAAAACTTGTATCTAAGGTTTAAAAACCCCAAAATTATTTTCAGGAAATCCGGGCACACTTTAGAAAGAGTTCTAACGTCCTTAATTTCAATTCAAAATTTTTCCATATGGCTATCATACAAAGCAAAAAAGAGCAGTTCGATACTTTAACAGAACGTTGCATTCAGATAATACGGGCAGGGGGGCAGCGTGATGATATTTTACACAAAATATGTGTCTTACTCGAAAGAGAAATCGAGGTATACGATTGGGTAGGCTTTTATATTGCCGATCCGAATGCCGAGCGCGAGCTTTACCTGGGACCCTATGTAGGAGAAGCAACCGACCACACCCGAATCCCATTCGGAAAAGGCATTTGTGGCCAGGTAGCAGAATCTCACCAAACATTTATTGTAGATGATGTGCACCAGCAGGATAATTACCTTTCGTGCAATATCCACGTTAAATCCGAAATTGTTGTACCGGTTATGCAGGGTGATGCGTTTGTTGCCCAAATTGACATCGATTCACATACGGTTTCTGCGATGGACGATACCGACCAAAAAATGCTCGAAACCATTTGCAGAGAACTTGCTCCCTTGTTTTGATGCTTTTCGTTAAACGAACTCAACTTCATCAAAATTTTAAAAATCAAGTTTCATTCCATTTAAA
>JAIULZ010000067.1 GCA_022565805.1 Balneolales bacterium | reverse complement strand
GGCGGCAGATGTGCGACTCGAGATCTTTAACCTTACGGGACAGCGGGTGGCGACCTTGGTTAGTGGTCAGCAAAATGCGGGAATCCACACCATAACCTTCGATGCAAATCGTTTGGCGAGCGGTATGTACATTTATCACCTCACGGCCGGTAATTTTGTAGAGACTCGTAAAATGATGCTGGTGAAGTGAGCCTCACCCTCAGGAGTTTTCATCATTAAATTTAAACTGTCGGTTTTCCCCTTGCAGGTATCTGTATTGGGGCAAAACCGACATTTTTTTGTTTAAGAGAAGGCTTTGCAAAACCACTCTCTTGCCCGCCTTCTAAGTGACCTGAGTTCGATTTATAAATTATGATTTTTCAGCTTTAGGTTTTGCGCCTGTAACGTCAATTGATTCGCTTTTCATCGAAAAGACAAGACAGGAACTGAGAGCTTTTCAAAACTTTTCCCTTGTTTAGAACTGCCAGTTTCGCGGCAATAGGTCGCTGTAACTTCCGCTGAATCTTAGCGTTCTTCGCAGGCTTATGGTAAACGCAACTCCTTCATCTCTTAAATCCAGGTTTTCGTCGGTCTCTCTTACCTGACCCCCAAATACCGGATGAGAAGGGATTACTTCGGCTTCTACCGTCCAATTCCTGTCGATGCTATAAGCGAAATATATTCCTAACCAGCTATCATCGGGATAGGGCAGTTCGTCGGTTGCGCCCGATTCTGTGAATATACCGAGCGTAAGCTGTTCGATTTGCTGTGGCGAAAATCGCAAACTAAAGCGTCGTATATCATTATAAGTTGAATTGTATAGGGTTTCATCAATTCTGGTATTGGTTATATTACGCCTGTAGTGCGTAACCCACATGTCCCGATTCTGATATCTTCCCCAAATGGTTCCAAATGGCAATGTAACACGTATTTCATGGGTAATTCGCTTGAAGTTATGCTCATATTGGAGGAACATTCCGTAAGAGCGCTCTCCTTCTATGGTGTAGCCGAAAATATCTGTACTTATTGGCGTAAAGCGAATCATACCCGCCACTCCTTTGCTACCGGCAGTGGCATCGCTAAACTCATAGTCTTCCGAGCTGCTGCTTAACTCAAAAGTATTTAAACGAGTGGGAACAATTAACGCATTTACGCCAATGTCGGCCTCTATTTTAAAGCCAATATCATAATTGAATATTTGCTGAGCCTGTGCGCTTTGATATGACAGCCCCAGAATTAGGATGATTACAGATAGGAGTTTCATAAAATTATAAGCTTAGTCCTACGGATAATAAAAACGTGTTTGGAATGATGCGGGCGTCGTCGGATATACTTTGGATGGGTCGCTCGAAGACAAAACCTGCATACATATTGCGGCTACTAAGCGGAACCACGGCACCGATTCCGACACGATAGTTCAGGAATGCCCGGTTCAGTTCAGGAGTAATGCTGTCTACATCCGAGAATGTTCTTCCGCGAAGTCTGTTTATGCGGTTATCGTAGGTTGCTCGCCAGTGCTCATCATACACGCCAACCGAACCACTAAACCCTAAATCAACAAAGTATCGATTAAATTCTCTGGGGAGTGAATAGCGCAGAGTTACAGGTATGTTTAGACCATAACGGGTTGTTCTTTGGTAATGGCGAAATTCGTTACTCGACGTTCTGTTTTCGTCCAGATTATATCTGTTTACAAAGATTTCGGCTCCGTAAACGACTCCGAATCCGAGCCGCTCGTTAAGCGTACGATGCCGACTATAGCCAAGGAATTTTAAACTCAACCCGGGTAACGAACTATGGTAATTCCGGCTGAGACCCAACATATTAAATCCTACCTGCGGCAGATGAATTACCGATTGATCATAATTCCGCAACCGATTATACATAAAACGCGAGCTTCGGTGATAGGTGGCAACGTTTACATGAGTGCTAATCCGCCGCTTAAACCCTACAAATGCCGCGACATCGCTTATAGAAGCATTATCCGTAAAACTGTGGTTTACCTGCCCCTGTCGCTGATAGTTACTAATTATTTTAGCGTAAACACGGTAGTGGTTCCGGCTATCGTACTCAAGCATGATTCCCGGCGCCCACCTTAAAGTTACCGGATAACTTGCAACTGCTTGCTGATTGGGGGTGCGTGTAATCGTGCCCAGAAGTCTAAATCGATTGTACACGTTTTTTCGGTTAATTCTTCCGTCCCAGGTAAACTGCGGACCTAATCCTATGGTATATTGTGTGAAGCTGACTTCATCTATACCACCGCTTTCTCCATCAATTAGCCAGGGATCGTAGCTACGCGCAAGATACTTCAAATCGAACATGCCGTAAAGCTGAAACAGTTCATCTCCTAAGTAGCCGTGCAGACCGCCACCTACCGATGCTGAAAAATCCTGTATAAGCAGACCGTGACCGACATGGACGTTAAATTCGGCTTTATACGCCATATTCCGGCTGAAGTATGGGTATAATTCAAACATTAATCCCAAATCAAATGTGGTGCTTGGGTGATTTGTAGTTCGTTCGGTTCCATTTATGTTCCGGTTATAGAAAGTGGGAATAGAGCTGAGGCCATATCCAAAGTTCACAAAGATAGCAGGACCCGGAGTTACAAAGCCTGTGCCCGGATACTCTTTCCCAATATTTGAGTAAAGGTGCTTTCCGATAAAGTAATGGACAAAAATAGCGGCAGCCGTAAACTCTGCTGATTGCCTCGCCCGGGCCTGCTGTCGGTCGGCTTCTGCCTGCGCCTCAGCTACAGAAGCCGCTGCCCGCGCACTGTCGAAAGCATCGCTTGTTTCTTCGGGACTTGCGGCAGAAGACTCGTCGTCCGAATCCGATCTCGATGATGTATCACCGGAGGCCGTAGCTCCTGCGGCACCGGCTCCGGCTCCGGCTCCAACTCCTGCGCTTCCACGCCTTTCACGCTCTTCCCGCTCCCGCTCTCGTTCGGCTTCCCTTTCGGCTTCTGCCCTTTCCCGTTCTTCTCTTTGTCGCTCTCTTTCAGCCTCCCGCTCTGCCTGAGCTCGTTCCCGCTGTTCCTGCTGTTCCCGTCGTCTTTCTTCCCCATCTATGCGATTAAAATAGGCCTCCACATCTCTGTGCACCAGTGGTCCATCGGGACGGTCTGCATTTAGTGTTAAGCTTCTCAAAAACTGCTCCCGCTTTTCCTCTGTATCGGCATTGGGCGCAACATCGCTAAAATCGGCAATCGGGCTATTCTGACCCAAGCATCCAGCACCACCAAAAGTCCCTGCATAGTCATCGCTGAAATCACCTATTCTTTGACTACCTCCAGCCAGAACCTGCCCGCTGAAACGTATGCTGCTTCTCGATTCGGGGAGATTTTCGGCTGGCACGGTGCGTTCTTCCCCGTTAAACCAGTATGTGTTGCTTGTAGTTAAAGAATTACTGTCGAGCTGATACAGTATTCTTATATTTCCATAGCAGTTACCAAACTGATAGAACATTTCAATCGATGCTGAGGTAAATCCGTTATTGTTCCGGTCTCCTGAAGGCCAGGTAATGCGTTCGGTAAAGGTATCGCTGCGTTGCGCCTTACTTTCGGAAGGCAGAGCAAATGTTATGCATAAACTTAAACATAGACAGACGCAGACCGCTGCTATATTTATATCAGAAAAGTTCAGTAGCTTTTTTCTCATCATAAGAATTTAATGCTGATAAGTTTATTGATTTATCGTGGTCTTTGGGCACAATTAGCTTGATTTGAACCCGGTATCTATTCTTGTTCCACAATTTTGTAACCCTAACTATAGACATGCTTTTCCAACACGATAGAATCGTTAGATAAGAGGCCTGATTTTCGTCCTTTTAAATTATCCCATTCTACCTGCACTGCGTCATTAATGCATTTTCTCGAAGATTTTTGAACTTTAGCCTACATGAGAAAAACATCAAAAAACGATTTTTCACTGTCTAATTTGATATAAGCAAAGCAGAGCTGAGCATATTTGGGATATGATCTGAATCCAAAATCTTTAATTTTCTTAGGGAGCATAAGCGATATTCATCAAACCCTTATTTCTGATTTTGAAACCTGTTTGATTCCTAACCTGATTTAACTTAGGATTAAGGTATTGAGAGCCTTCCCGTAATTTAAATTTTTCTGGATTTCAATCTTTTATCATCCCATTTGAATTCATGAATGTCCGGAAAACACTGAATTCACATACAGTGGCCGTACCGACAATTTCTATTTCTTTTCGACTATGTTTTATTACAGAAAAAGTCAAATGACAGCTAATATTAATTATCCGCAGAATGTTTTAAAAATTTATGTGATGAATGGTTTAAAAAGCGTGACGAATGGTCTCCAGAATGGAAATTAGCCTGGCTATTGATTCGTTTTTAGATCAAGTGAGAGGAGGCTTTGAAGAACCTTCAATTTTGTTTGTATACAAGACCGGACGGTATAACCGCAGGAATGCTATAAAACTTCGGTAAGTTTACTGTTGAAAATCACCCTTTCGTGTGATTCGAAATACACATACACAGGAGTATGTTAAATACAGCTTGAGCAAATTTGCTTTGGTCAATAGAATGCATGTAATCGTGTAGTGGCACTTTAATTACCGGTAGACATGCTAAACATTCAACTTAATGGGTATGTGCATGGAAACGTTATATCAAATAGATACAAAAAAGAAGAGGAAAGCAATTCGTAAAACCACGTTTACATTCTTTATGATGTTAATCGCTGTTTTTTTTACATCAGATCTTTTCGCTCAGTATTCGGGCGAAAGAACTCGCTTATTAACCGAGTTTTTAGATGAAAATGGACACTTTAAAAATATGGAAGGGTACCGGGGGACAATCAATGCAGATGGGTTTGTTTTTAACCAAGCCGATGATGGCGCACCTGTTTTTAAGCCCACAAAAGTTTACAACCATCCGGATAATGAGTTTTGGTCATTCGGAAGCACCATATCCGGAACGAATTTTAATGTTTTAGTTGCGATTGTCGCAGGCAACGACCTATACCTGGGCGGCAACTATACTCATATTTCGGATAAACCGATACAAGGTATTGTCCGTTATGATATGACGGATGGCAGCTTACATGCACTGGGCGAGGGAATTAATGGCTCTGTAAGTGCTGCTTACTTAAATGGTGATGATTTGTACGTAACAGGTTTCTTTACAGAGGCCGGTGGGATACCGGTTAACCATATAGCACGCTACGATATCACTAATAGCAGCTGGCATGCATTGGGCGACGGAATCAACTTAGCGGGTCGCGCTGTCTTGATTCATGAAGATAATCTTATAGTGGGAGGTTCATTTACAGAAGCAGGAGGTGAACCGGCTAACAGAGTTGCCCGGTTTGATTTAAACGAAGAAACCTGGCATAGTCTGGGTGATGGTGTAGATAATTTTGTTTCTGTGCTTCATGTATCTGATAATAATTTGTTTGTTGGTGGTAATTTTACGCAGGCAGGAGATGTGGAAACAAACAGAATTGCTAAGTATGATTTAGAGAATGAGACATGGTACGCAATGGATTCTGGCACAAATGGTCTCGTAAAAACAATAACACAGGTACATGATAATGTATACATTGGTGGCTCTTTTACACAAGCCGGTGGATTACAAGCAAATTATCTGGTAAAATATAATGTAAATGATGGCAGTTGGGATAATATGGGTAACCCGCTAAATGGGAGTGTAGATATTTTGTTTTTAAACGGTGATGATCTATTTATAGGTGGTAGTTTTACACAAGCCGGAGATTTAAACGCAAATCGTGCGGTACGCTATACTGTTTCAGAAGATACATGGCACGACCTTGGCGGTGGTGTAAATGAGTATTTCGTGTTGACTTTTGCCAAAGCGGACGATGATGTATACGTCGGTGGATTCTTTACTCAAGCCGGTGATGTGCCGGTAAGCCGGGTTGCCCGTTATAATATGGCAGATGAAACCTGGCACGCGCTCGTTCAGGGTGATGGATTAAATGACTGGGTGTATACGCTGCTGGTAACTGAAGAGGATCTGTTTGCAGGTGGAATTTTTAGGTTTGTTGGAGAAACCAGGGTTAATCATGCAGTAAGATATAATTTTGCAGAACAGCAGTGGCATCCACTTGGAGAAGGAACCAATGCGCCTGTAGATGCATTCGCTATGTATGGCGACGATGTGTATGTAGCCGGTTTTTTCACCGAGGCCGGCGGTGTGTCTGCAAATGGTATAGCACGCTATAATTTAACCGATGGTACCTGGCACAGTCTGGGTTCAGGTGTCAATGGTGAAATTTACTCTTTACAGATATTGGATGATAATTTGTATGTAACCGGCTTTTTTACTACGGCTGATGGTGTTCTTGCAAATCATATTGCTAAATATAATATAACAAACGAAACCTGGCACGCGCTTGGGTCCGGATTAAACAACTGGGCCAATACCATTGTTATAAAAGACAACTATCTTTATACCGGAGGTGGTTTTACTGCAGCCGGTGGCCAATCGGCTAACTTTATTGCCCGATATGACCTAACAAATGAAAGCTGGCACGCCCTTGGTTCTGGAACTAATAACGCCGTTTATTCAATAGCAGTTGATGGTGATAATGTATTTGCAGGGGGGGTCTTTACACAAGCTGGTGGAAATCCTGCGAATCATGTGGCCCGGTTTAATCTTTTGGATGATTCCTGGCATGCTCTTGAGCAGGGGGTAAACCAACCAGTTTGGAGCGTAGTATTGAATAATGAAGAATTGTATGTAACCGGCTTATTCTTCCAGGCAGGTGGTGAGACGGTTAATTATGTTGCCCGATATGACACGGTGGCTGAAACATGGAACTCCCTTGGCGATGGTCTCAATGTATTCGCTTTTACTCTTGCCCAATCTGCCGAACACGTATATGTAGGTGGCAGGCATACAAGATCAGGAGATGTATATACTGCTTTTATAAGCCGCTGGGATGGCATAACATTTACAAGCACCAATGAATGGGATGAAATTCCAAATGATGTGATGCTTTCTCAGAATTATCCAAATCCATTTAATCCTGCTACTCAAATTCAATATGCATTGCCCGAAGCATCAGTAGTAAGGCTCGATGTGTATAATTTGATGGGCCAGAAAGTAGCCACTCTCGTAAACGGCCACCAAAACGCCGGAACGCACAGCATTAGCTTCGATGCATCAGGCCTCGCCAGCGGGGTGTATATCTATCGGCTTACGGCAGGAAATTTTACGGAGTCTAAGAAAATGACGCTGCTGAAATAAAAAAAGACAGAGCGCTGATGCTGCTGATTTGGCTGATTAACGCAGATTCAAAATATATCCGTGAAAATCAGTTGTATCAGCGTTCCATCATACATTGGGATTTACCCGGATTTTTACACATATTACGTAAGTAAATCGATGTAACGTGTAACTTGGGGGGGGGGGGGAGATATGGGTAAATCACTTGGGATTATTAATAGCTTCATCATAATATCACTATTGGGGCTTACAACGATCAGCAAAGCTCAGGAAAGAGACCTTGTTGAAGTTAGTCTGATGGAGGTTATATGGAATCAACCGGTTGATTCGCCACGGTTTTCATCTTTTTATTCTTTTTTTAACAGGCATGATAGTACCGCCAGTATTCTGGCCGATAATTTTGAATTGGACCAACCTGCCCGGATAGATATAATTACGGCTTTTGGAAAAACTAACAGTGTAATTTCCATGAGGGAGCTTGCTACAACGTTTAGTATCAGAATATTCCGCGATAATGAGGGTAAGCCACTCGGGCATCCGTTAGAAGTTCCGGGCCGTTACATTTTTTCCATCGATATACCGACAGATAATGAGTGGTTAACCTTAACAGAATCCATTGAAACAGGCGAATCGACGATCGATATTTACTTGACTCAACTTCTTGATGAGCCTCTGCTTCTTGAACCGGGTATATATTGGTTATGCGTGTATTTCGATACAAGATACATTGAATACAGCTGGCATTGGCGTTTTAGCGGGGCAAAGTCGTATAGTGCACATTATATTGACCCTAAAATGCGGACAAATCGCCATGCCGGTGATTGGCAGCCATTTTCTTTACATGGATGGCCGTACTATAACCTGGCATTCAAGCTGGAAGGTATTTTGAAATGACTAGTGTTCTTTTGGTTTTAATAGGCTTTTTGATGTTGCAGTCGAATGATCCTATTATCAGGAAACAAATTTCAACTCCTGAACAAACCCTAAAGAGAATTACCACAGAAGACGGATTGCCGAGTAATCAAACCATCAGTATAGTCCAAGATTTTGAAGGGTTTATGTGGATAGCTACCCGTACAGGGTTGGCTCGCTATGACGGTGTGTCATTCCTGAATTATTATGAAAAAGCCGGTAATCCTAACAGTCTGTCTTCTAGTTTTATTGAACGGGTAATGACAGATGATGATGGTGAAATTTGGGTGAGGACAAGAGACGGTGTATTACATGCTTACGACCGCCACAACGATGATTTTATAAGATTCAATGAAACAGAATTTAAATCTTTGCTTACGCCACGTGATATTTATGATGTATTTGGAACCAGTGAATCAGGCTGGTGGATAGGCACCTTGAATGGGCTATATTATCTGAATCCCGATAAAACCGAGTTGCAGTATATCGAGTCGGCATTAAACCTTGGATACGTAACCGGCTATTATCGAAAAAAAGACGAACAAGCCATTTACTTTACAAGTTTCAGGCGCGGGGTGTTTCGATTTGATATGGAAACCGGTCACATAACCTCTCTTGAAAAAATTAATCGGCACCTTACAATGTATGCAACAAATCACATTAGCCGAACCCGCGAGGGTCATTTTCTGATTATTGAGCATACTACTATAACCATTATAAGTAAAAATGGACAGCTCATTTCATCTCAAAATATGGGTGGCGGAAAGATATATCATGCTATAACCGACTTGGAGTATAACACCTGGTTCATGCACGGCTATACCATACGAAGATTTGATGATAAAACCGGCGAAGCAATATCTTATTTCACAATTCAGGGTGCGCTTACTATGTTTGTTGATCGTACACAGGTACTTTGGATTGGAACAGGAGGGCTTAATCTTTACGGTTTTGGCCTGTTTCTGTTTGATACAAAAACAATGAGATTTGGCTTTAAGGAAGAATCGTTCAGTGAAATTGTTCATACTCCTTTAATTGAGGTACTTGAACATCATAACGTGGGATATCAACGTGGATCTGACTGGGCAATCTTATCCGTCAGGGAAAACAGTGAAAATGCAACATGGTTTTTAACCCGCCGGCGTGGGCTGTTCCGATATGTACAATCCACCTCTGAACTTGAACATTATCCTTTTTTACTGGAACCCAATGATCCACGAACACCCCAAGCCTATGATTTCGTCTTGCTGGGAGATCAAGCTGCAGCCGTTTTTACAAGCAGAGGAGTTGTTAATATACATGTGCATAAAGATGAAGTATCTTTAATAGACCATTCTGTTTTATTACCGGATTTCCAGAATTCAGAAACCGGAATTGTAATCAACAAAATGGAAAAAGCAGCGGGATTTTATTGGTTTGCAACGATTGATTTTGGGTTGTTTGCCTATCACCCGAAAACAGGTGAAACTCTTTCATTCACCCACGACCCGACAGACCGTTCAACCATTGGGATAAATGAAATTTCTTCTGTTTCGGAAGACCCCCTTAACCCGGAAAAATACATTTGGGTTGGAACAAATCTTGGCGGGCTTAACCGTATTGATCTATGGGAAAACACCATCCTTAGAATACATGAAGTATCTGACTTTAATGCCATGCAAATTAACAGTATCCACAGTGATGGTGATTCAGGGTTGTGGCTAACAACCGAAAAGGGCTTGTTTTATTTTGATGTTACTACATTTACCTTTATCCGCTATTCCGGGGCAGATGGAGTGCAGGGCACATACAATTATTTTAATAGAAACCAGCGTTTGAACCGGGCTGATGGGTCTCTTTTGATTTGTGATTACATAGGGTGTAATGCTTTTTATCCGGATACCATCAACCCAAACAAAAAAATGCCTTCAATCGGTATCACAAACATAAAAGTGATGAATGAGTCGGTATTGCCCTTTAGTTCCAAATGGTTTACTCACAATTCTGATGAACCTGTTTCGTTGCAAGTGCGTTGGAACCAGAATATAATAGATATTGAGTTTGCATCCCTTGAATATTCATCCCCCAAAAAAAACCGGCATAAATACAGGTTGCCTCCTTTCATCGAAGATTGGATAGATATTGACCTCAACCGCCAAATTACCCTTACTAACCTTGACCCCGGTTCGTATAAACTTGAAATTATAGCCAGTAATAACGATGCTGTTTGGGCTTCTGAATCCAGAGTAATGCTCATTGACGTCATACCCCCATTTTGGATGACATTATCGTTTAGATTACTGATCTTTTTTATGCTCATTTCAGCTGTTGGCGCTGTAGTTTGGATAGTTTCAAACCGAAAATACAAAGCCAGGCTTCGCGAACTGGAGTATAAAATGGCTGTTGATAACGAACGGTTACGCATTTCGCGTGATATGCATGATAATCTGGGTTCCCGATTAACGCAAATTCAGTTAATGAGCCGAAGCAAGGCAAGGAAGAAAAAAGGAGAGGTACTGGAAAAAACCCTTGAGGAAATATCAAAAGAAACCGAAGGGGTGATACAAAATGTAAGCCAGATTGTATGGGCGCTTAATCCGGAAAACGATACCCTCGAAAACATGGTGGGCTTTATGATACAATATACCGAAACGTTTTGCCAACGTGCCGGCATTGCCTGCCGCATTAATGCAGATGATGAATTCCCGAACCTGAGCGTAACTTCCGACAAGCGCCACCATCTTATACATGTGGTAAAAGAAGCCGTAAACAATGCGGTAAAACACGCTTCTTGTTCTATTTTAAAATTGAATCTGCATTGCAAAGAACAAAATAATGGGTTGCAGCTACTCATAAGCATTGAAGATAATGGAGCCGGTTTTGATCCCGAACTGGTAAAGTCGAAAAAACGAAATGGGCTAAAAAGTATCAAAAGCAGAGTGGAATCTATAGGGGGTGAATTTTACATAGATAGTTCGCCGGGTTATGGAACCAGGGTTCATATTTCATATACCGTCTGATGGCGTACTTCCTTCAAAAAAGCCTATTTAAATGTAAAATATTCATTACAGTAAAAAAGCATTAATAAGACCTTAAATTAAAAATCCCCCTTATGGGCGATTCGCAGGATATGCTTGCCTGCCTACATTGATGATAGAAATTTAGTATGCCAAACATGCTAACAATTATCAACTAAAATGGTAGAACTATGAAAACGAGCAGGCATAATTTGGTGAGTGCGTTTTTTGCACTTTTGTTTTTGGGTATTCTTGTAAACATCACAGTAGCGCAAGAAGGAGTACGCTGGCATGAAAATGTGATTCATGTAAAATTTAGCGAATCGGCAATGAATGAGCTTGCAATAGAAAAATCTGGCGAGATTACACTTACAGGTATACAAAGCATTGATGAAATTCATAAAACCTATAGCGTAACAGGAATGAAGCAAGCCATCAGAACAGACCCAAGATTTGCGGAACGCCATGCGGCTTATGGCTTAAACAGATGGTTTAAAATCAGATATACATGTGATATAAGCGAGGCAGAGTTTGCTGGGTTGTTTAAGAATAATCCTTTTATAGAAGTGGCCGAACGCAAGTACATGGCTAATATGCCAGAAGTTGAAATGCTTCCAATAGATAAGAGCTCTTCATCTTCACAAGGTTCAAACGACCCTTTTTTAGAGCTTCAGTGGGGCTTAGATAATACAGGCCAGGATGATGGGACGCCCGGAGCAGACATCAATATCTTTCCTGCATGGGACATTACCACTGGAAATTCAGATGTAATTGTAAAAGTAATTGATACCGGAATAGACTTAGCACACCCTGATTTGATCTCAAATTTGTGGGTTAACCCCAATCCCGGTCCTGAAAACGGGTATGATGGTGATGTTCACGGCTGGAACTTCTCTACAAATACCGGTGATGTACAAGATTCAGGCTCCCACGGTACGCATGTATCGGGAACTATTGCAGCCTCTACTAATAACGAGATAGGAGTAGCAGGAGTAGCAGGTGGGTTTGGGGAAATACCCGGAGTTAGCATCATGACTGCAAATGTCACGAATCCGAATAATGGTATTTGGGATGGAAATATTCCGGAGGCTTTTGTTTATGGTTCAGATAACGGCGCTGTTATTTCTAATAATAGTTGGAGTGGTGGTATTTCACAACTTTTGATAGATGCCGTTGACTATTTTATTGATACAGCGGGTTATGATGCAGATGGAAACCCGGTTGGCCCTATTCAGGGTGGAGTGGTGATATTCGCTGCTGCAAATGGGAATACAGACTTGCAACCTAACCCAATCAGGTTCTTACCTCGTGTAATTACAGTTGCTTCAACCAACAGAAATGATGAAAGAAGCACTTTCTCTAATTATGGTGATTGGATTAATGTTTCAGCTCCCGGTACGCAAATTGCAAGCACATTTCCAAATAATCAATATTTTTATCTTTCGGGTACATCAATGGCTGCACCACATGTAGCCGGGGTAGCTGGTCTGATTGCATCGTATATGCCCGGCCTTACTAATGAAGAGGTAAAGGCACGATTAATAGCCGGTGTTGATAATATCAATGAACAAAACCCGGATTATATAGGTTTATTGGGTGGCAGAATAAATGCGGTTAAAGCCTTATTAATGAGTGATACGGGAACCCCGCCAACGACAATTACTGACCTCGAAACAGTTGGCCATATTGCTGAAGACCATGTTTGGCTTCAACTAACAGTGCCGGATGTCGGTGGAGTTTTTGATAAGCCGTATCGCTATGACATCAGGCTATCTGAACAAATGATTAGTGTAGATAATTTTTATGATGCTGCCAGGGTGAATGAATTAATATCACCTTTATTTTCTGGGATGACTCAAGCTATAAAGGTTGATGGATTAACTCCACAAACAACCTACTATGTTGCCATTAAAACAACAGACGCTTTTGGAAACGTGTCTGAAATTTCAAATATAGTTGAGTTTACAACAGATGGTTCACCAGCGATTTTCTTGACTGAAAACGAGTTTATTTATGATTTGAATTTTGGAGAAACAACAACTCAAATTACTGAAATTCGGAACACGGGTGAAGGGACATTGTTTTTTTCTTTCCCCTTTTATTATCAAGAAAGGTCTTCCTTACTAGCAAAGAATTCACCGTTGATTTCACATTTTAATCGCTTCAACATAACTGATAAATTAAGTGGTTCTTTAGCAAGAAGCGCCATAAAAAAACTCAGAAGTGATACAAACACTGGTTTTAACAAAACTGAACAGTCTATTGTATATTTCTACAATAATAATACTATCGAACCAATTGATGGATCTCAAAGAGAAAAAAATAATGATATATCCAGTAAAATTGAATTCGAGGAATTAACACTTATAGGAGAAACCGGAATATTGATTGCTGAAGGTCTGTATAACGGAATGTTAGCTATGGTAAACCCGGATTTTATCATGGAAATTAATGGAGCTGATTTCTGGGCCAGTGATTTAGCTCTGATATTTGTTTCTCAGGATACCGGTATGCCTGAATTACAAATAGGGGGATACAACTTATATGCACCCATTGTGTACCCATGGCTGAACGGTGATAGTGAAGAGGAGGGTACACCGGTTAATGAACCCATTACATTAGATAATGGATTTGACGTTAGCAATATGGAAGTTTGGTTGGTTAATTCGTATTCACCGGGATTTGAAGCAAGCGCTACATGGTCAGGAAGCATAACCATGCTTGGTGTAACTGATGATGAGCTTTTTATAACCGATATATCACCCGCATCCGGTTCGTTATTGCCTGGTGAGTCTGTGGAAGTAACGTTAACGATTGATGCAAATATTGCCGGTAACAATGCAAATGTAACTGTATTAAGATCTAACGACCTTTCAATGCCTGCTTTGTATATCAATTCATTTTTGAACGTAGCCAGAGTAATAACCTGGGCAAATCTTGAAGGCCCGTTGACTCACACTATCGATTTAGGCGATTCTTTCGATGTGTTTGGCCAAGTATTTGCAGACCCGTTTACACAAGAAGAAGACCCTTTATCAGAAATCACATATCAGGTTGGGTTGTATCACACAGATTCTGATCCTGCTACTTGGCCGGAGGATGCATGGGTTGATGGCAGCTTCTATGAGCCATCTGATGGAAACCATCGTTACCTGGCATCTGCCGGTGAAGATTTAACAGAAGGAACATGGTACTTCGCTACACGTTTCAAATTTATGAACGAAGGATATACATATGGCGGATATTCAGAAACTGGTGGGGGTATTTGGGATGGTATCGAAAATGTATCTGGCGAACTTACCATTCAAACCAGTGTAAGCACCGGCCATGAACCTGAATTACCACAAAAAATGGTACTCGACCAGAATTACCCCAACCCGTTTAATCCCTCAACACAAATCCGCTTTGGCCTTCCAGAAGCAACTGATGTACGCTTGGATGTGTACAATATTACCGGACAGCGTGTTGCAACGCTTGTTAATGGTACTGTACCTGCCGGCTACCACACTATTACATTTAATGCAGAGAATCTATCCTCAGGCGTGTATTTATATACCCTGCACATAAAAGGAACTAACGAAAGGCCTATTCACAAGATGACGCTGGTAAAATAGTTTTGGGGCGCTGGAGCCGCCAGTGATTTACGGTATAGGTCACTGGCGGTTACTTTATGAGAACCATTATGATACACAAATTAAATTAACTATTTTTATTATGATGCACTTCGAAATAAAAGGGCACAAACTTTTGCCAACATGCAAAGAACAAATATAATTAGAGTTTCCATTGTAGAAGATGATGATAGAATTCGTGACTTATTCATCGAGTTACTTGAAGATACAGAAGGATTTCGTTGCGTAGGGGCGTATGAAAATGCGGAGCTTGCATTAAAAGACATCCCCATTAAAGAGCCCGATTTAGTATTGATGGACATTAACCTGCCGGGCATAAACGGTATTGAGTGTGTACGAACCCTTAAAGCCAATAGCCTGAAGTCAGAAATAATCATGTTGACCGTTTATGAGGATATTAACCGCATATTTGATTCTTTGGAAGCCGGAGCTATTGGCTATTTGATAAAGTCCTCAACAGATGATGAAATTATAGACGCGATGAAAACAGCCTTTCGGGGCGGGGCCCCGATGTCGGCGCAGATAGCACGGAAAGTGGTACAATCCTTCAGAAA
Source organism: Balneolales bacterium (assembly GCA_022565805.1). Classification (GTDB taxonomy): domain Bacteria; phylum Bacteroidota; class Rhodothermia; order Balneolales; family Cyclonatronaceae; genus Cyclonatronum. The sequence continues at coordinate 5,835 of JAIULZ010000067.1, read as the reverse complement.
AAAACATGATTCAGAATCAGAAATGGAGCAACTAACACAACGGGAATACGAGATTTTAACACATCTCTCTGAGGGCCTGATGTATAAAGAAATTGCTGCAAAATTATTTCTAAGCCTCGATACCATCAAAACGCACATCAAGAATATCTATCAAAAGATACACGTTCGAACCCGTACAGAAGCCGTGATTAAATATTATGAATCGGTGCATGTAATTAAGAAAAATGAATAATAAGAGAACCCACTTTCGAGTTATTTTAGAGCATCAAAGAATGACTTTAGCAGCCTCCTGATCGGAAAGGCTGAGTCAAAAACCTTCTATTTTTCTTCGCGCTATCTCGACCTCAGAACCGTATTACATAATATCAATACCCCCCACACTGCGGCTGAGTTTTGATATGCTAATGCGTTTATAAATTAGACCTTCGGTCTCAGGTCGTCCGTCATTTTTTGCCAACTTTGGCAATCTATAAAACTGTACCATCTTCTTTCTTCAAAAAAACCTTTTGTTTATTCGGAAAATAAAAGTCCATTTTTTTAAATTGATCTAACCTGCCATTTTACGGGTAAATATTTATATACATTTATATGCTCAGGGCTCTATTTATTCTCTTTTTTGTCGGTTGGACCTCCGCGTCGGCTCAGAATTCGCTCCCACAGGGGTATCCGATAGTTACCAATTATGACCATCGGGTTTCCTATTCAGGAACAGCACAGGCATTTGGCCTGGCGGAAGACGACAGAGGGATAATCTATTTCGGCAATAATGTGCACGGCATTCAGGTTTGGAATGGAGTTAGATGGGATAAAGTACCGCTTACGAGCAGCCGGGCAGCGTTTAGCCTGTTGTGGCATCCCGACGAAAGGCGGATGTATTACAGCACCGACTTCACCTTTGGCTATTTAAAGATTTCTAAGCAAGGCGAATACATCCCCGTCGACCTCGATGAATATCTCGATACAGAAGATATTATACTTGAGCGATTTAATAAGATGCGCTACTGGAATGGCAAAATCCTCATCAAAAGTCCACGTCAGCTGCTTAGCTGGGATGGTGAAAACGTCAGTATCCTATTTCAGACAGATACAAATAATACTCTAAACCGACTTCATATAGCTGGAAACGCATTTTGGTTTCATGTGGGTGGCGAGGGGATGTTTCGCGGAGACGAAAATGGCATTGAACCCTTCCATCTGGAAACACCTGATGGAAATCCATTTGCGATCGGTGTTTTCGATACAGATGAAGGCATCTCATTCGTAACCAGAACGGCCTGCCTTATCCACTTCGATGGTGAACAATTTAGATTTGCGAATGCTGGTAAACCATTGCTACCAAATGCTTCTTTAAACCGTGTTATCCAAACGACTGATGGTTCTTATGCCATGGCCGACGGGCGTAACGGGATCTACTTCTTCCATACCGACGGCTCCCCCGACGTACACATGACGGAAAGTCACGGACTGCCAACCAACCAAATAGACTTTCTTTTTGAAGACAGCAGTGGCAACATCTGGGCTTCAGGAGCATTGGGTGCGTCGATTATCGAGTACGCTTCGCCCCTTCGAATTCTTGCGGGCGAAGAAGAAGTTCCGGTGGGTTCTAATATGATAGCATTACACCGTAATGAGCTTTTTACCGGCGGCTCTAATCTTCATAAATGGGATGGGGAACAAAAGAAATGGATAACGCTCAAGGATATTCCTAATCGCATTATTCACATGCGCTCTGATGGCCATGTGCTCACTGCTTTAAGCCAAGCAGGTATACTTCAATATTCTGGAGGTAAAATATACCACACATACAAAAACAGAACTTACGACCTTAGCTATTCGCAGCGTTACAACGATCTGCTTATGGTTATTGGTTCGGTTTACCTCAAGTTTTTTCTATTGGATGAGTCGGGCATCATACAGAGAAAAATTCATGAAATTGATATGGAATCCATTGCATTTTCTATACATGAAGATGCTCAGGGACGTTTATGGATAGGCACCGGCAATCGGGGCATCATACGCATTTCCTATTCGCGTTATGATGACCGGATTTCTATAAACGAATTCAGAAGATTCGATACAGAAGATGGTTTGCCACCCGGCAACTTTCTCTATACGTTTAAAGTGAATGATTCTGTTTTTTTTACCACAAGTCTGCAGACCTACGCATTCGATGAGGATAGTGGGACATTTCACCCCCATACAGCTTTCGAAAAACCTTTCGACTTTCATATCAAAACACCCTGGCCCACGGTACAGGATGATTACGACCGTTTGTGGATAGACCTCACCGGCCGGCAGCTTGGTTTTCTTGATCTCACTACCGAACCACCGCACGAATGGACGTACCTGCCGTTTCGCAGGCACGGACCTTACCGCCATATTCATAATTTTGTGGTTCCTTCGAAGAATAATGTCTACACTATATCGGACTTTAATGCTGCACGCTTCGATCTCAGAAAATTAGATAACATGCCCCGGATTGGTAGCGCCATTATTAACCGGGTTACGCTGGGTGCCGATTCCCTCTTAAGCGGTCCGGGAGGCCCCATTGTGCGAACGCTGGAAACAGGCATTGCCCACACACGCGATCAAATACGGTTTAACTGGGGCAGCACGTCCCATTTACCTGTACTCTACCGGAGATTTCAAACCAAGCTCGAAGGCTTCGACCGGGAATGGTCTGAATGGAGTGAGGAAACCCGCCGGGAGTATACCAACCTGTCTTCCGGCACCTATACTTTTATTGTACGAACACGCGATATTTACGAGCGCGTGGGGGACGAAGCGCGGTTTACGATAACCATACTTCCGCCCTGGTACGCCACTATCTGGGCGTATCTGGCTTATATTATATTTTTTATAGTATTTGTTACAATTTTGGTTCGCTGGAGAACGGCCGCACTTGAAACTACCATTACTGAGCGCACCAAAGAGATTGAAGCTAAGAAAATAAAAGCCGAAGAAGACCGGGTTATTATTGAAAAACAGGCTGAAAAGCTAAAAGAGGAAGAAAAACTGCGCGCACGTCTGTTTGCCAATATTGCGCATGAATTCCGCACGCCAATTACCATTAGCGGCGGATTGGTAGAGAAATTCGACGGGAAAAACATCACCAATCCTGAAGAAAAACAAAACCTGCAGATCATACGCAGAAATATTCGACGCCTGTCTGATATGGTAGATCAGGTTATTGATGTAACCAAGCTAGACAATAATGTTCTTCAGCTGCGTCCGAAAGTTTTGCGTGCAGGTCCGTTCATACGTCGTATTGCAGAAAGTTTTCGCTCACTCACCGACGCCAAAAAGCAGATCTTCAAAATTGAATCCTTGAGTGATGATATTCTCATTCAAACGGATCCTGATAAATTCGAAACGGTGCTTAACAATCTCATATTTAATGCTATTAAATTTACACCTGAAGAAGGTGTTATACAATTAAACGCAAATTCTGTAAATGGCACATTAAACATTCGTATAACGGATACCGGGCCGGGTATACCCGACGAAATGGCCGAATCTATTTTCAACCGTTTTTACCGCTTCAGAAATGAAGAAACTCCTTATCAGGAAGGAATGGGTATCGGGCTGGAGCTAAGCCGTTCGCTCGCACGGGCAATGAACGGTGATCTTTATTTGGAAAAAGGAAGAAAATCCGGCAGCTGCTTTGTTTTCCGGTTTTCTGAATACACAGGAACATTACAGCCCGAACCTGATAGCTGGCAGGAACCCATAAATCGCAGCCGACTCGATGCAACCGGGCTTTCTATTTCTGAAACGGAGCCTGAAAAACCTGAACTAAAGCATAAAATTTTGCTCGTAGAAGACAATCCCGATATGCTGGCGTATATATCGGGCATACTAAATCGTCTGGGCGAAATAAGAATGGCTTCTGATGGTATTGAAGCACTCCAAATCCTCAAAAACTGGGAGCCAGACTTAATTGTTTCTGATCTCATGATGCCCAACATGAATGGATATGACTTTGTACAAAATCTGGAAAAGGATGTACGACTGCGCGCCATTCCGGTAATTATTCTTACTGCCAAGCCCTTTATGGAAGATAAGCTTGCGTTGCTGCGAGCCGGAGTAGTAGATTATCTTACCAAACCATTTAACGGCGAAGAACTTCTTTTAAGGGCTACAAATGCGCTGAAAACGTATGCGAGTAGAAAAGAAATTCGGCTGTCGCTCGACATTGATACAGAATTGGAGGAACAAATAAAGGGTGATGCGGAACGAGCTGCAAAGTACATCAGAGAACATTTAGATGATGCGGAACTCAAATCAGAAACATTAGCCAAAGCCCTTAATGTAAGCCTCAGTACGCTCAAACGAACTATTAAAGCAGAATCGGGAATGACTCCCCTGCAGTTTATTAGAGAAATAAGGCTTCAGTATGCGCGTCAAGTGCTCATCAACAATCCAAAGATATCGCTCGATGAATTAACAGAGTCTGTTGGTTTCCAGAAAACAAGTTGGTTTGCAAAACTATTTGAAGAGAGGTTTGGCGTTAAACCGGGCGAGATACGGTAAGCCAACCAGTAAGTCTTGAGACTAATTACCACCTGAGCGTTATTATGTGCCCTAGCTGCAAATAGGCGCAATTTATTTTATTTGGCCATTATTCACCTAAAAAACTCTTTTTGACCCAATTGGGGAGAAATCTGACCCAATCGGGGAGTACAAAAAAAGTGTTTTGGGTCTAAGTTGCTTCTGTGTTACATCAACCGGAAACATCACTTACGACCTTATGAAAACTCTTAAATTTTCCAACTTCTTCCTTCTTGGCTTTGCCCTTTTATCTGCCTGGCTCAGCGATCCATTTCATGAACAGTTAAAAGATGAAGCTACAGTCGAGTCTGATATAGTGGTTCAAATTAGTACCAATCGGTCTATAAATGAGTGTCTTATGGAATACGGCCTTACCCAAAATACTGATGTGAGTAGTGAACGCATTTCTGTACTTCCCAGATCTATTGAGCAACAGGAACAGTATAGCGAGCCCGCACTTTTCATCGTGCAGTTTGATCTGTAAAACAAATAGATTGAATCATCCTTTACAAGAGGATAAGTTATATGCTCAGTTCATTAAAAAGGGATGAACGAAATTCATTGCGGCCAAGACGCCATACATATCATAAGCTAATAACAAAAAATTTCTTACAACTAAACAAATCAGAAACCGCATCACATCATCTTATTTGAAATCTTAGGCTACTAGTAGTAGCAATTAGCTGATGCCAACGTATTTATAGAGACGCATACTTTAAGGCTCGTTAGGCAATTCACTACATTGCAAACGAGCTGAGCTTCAATATTTTTCACCGTTATTAGAGCGTGTCTGACCAGCACGCTCTAATTTTCTAAAAAAATATCCGGACTCAAGTTTTACAAAAAACATGAGTTTAATTACTTTTATTGCCTTCCTATTCAAGTCGTTAGATGATTTTGATTAGTTCTAAAATTAAGCACACTGCTTGAGAATGTACTTTTTGTTAATCCCAAATTAACCATTAGATCAACCCCATTATCCCGTTAGGGACTAGATACCGGTAGAAATAAAATAAGTCTTCGGTTTCTGTGCCGTCACGTACAACCAATTTTGTTGAGCGAGGACGAAAGACCGAGGACCGAAGTCAGAAGACCGAAGGTTAGGCTCAAAAACAAATTACAACATCAAAACCCAACTGCAGCGTGGCGACCTATCCGTAGCTCTGAGATGACAGGGTGAATTAAGACGCGCGAATTCACTTTACCTTACAATCTCATTGTTATTCTTCGAATCCCGATTCCAATAGTGCCGATAGGCACGACCGATTTTGTAACCCCGGATGA
>JAIULZ010000066.1 GCA_022565805.1 Balneolales bacterium | reverse complement strand
ATCTGACCGGTTCAGGTATATCGATTACCGGTAAATGCTGTGAAATAAACCACATAAGCAGAGCTGTAATTGTAAACACAACGGCTGGGGGTATTTTTGTTTCCAGTTTTTTCATTGATTGATTACTTGATTAGTCTGTTTTCCATAGTTTGATTTAAATATCTTTGGCTCTGTCGTTTTTTTAACTGACGTACAAGGTTGTGCGTGTATGAGAAGTAGTATATAGAAAAGCACTTCACTTTCAGCTTTGTACAAAGATAAATAAAAGCACAGATCTTCGATTTACCACATCTCTCGCTATTTCTCATATACTCTGTTACTCTGTTAGGTGCTGGCGTTCGGGTCTTTATATTCTTCCACCTGCTCCATCAATTCCATAGATTTCATGATGGGTGTCCATTCTTTTCCACTAAAAATAAGTTGAAACCATTTTTCATTTCTGTTTTCGTATTTGATGTTGAAGAATAGCCAAAGCGCAAGAAACGTAAATGAAACTGAACATGATAGTGTTATTAACCATTGAAATAAATTCCAGTCCGTTAACATGGTTTCGTTCCACCAAAAGGTTGTCCAAAACGGAAGCTGTAAAAACAGAATTCTTGTAGCCCAAAGTGTAGAAATTTTAAGTTGTGACAATTTCTTTTGGGTTTGAAGAATTGGGGCATCAATTTCTACCTGATATATTTTGGTCAGTTGATATATATAAATAAGCAAAGCAAATGCGGTGATAAGAACTTGCGCAGTAGCAGAGAAGAGAAAAAATTTATTGGCTTCCGAAAATGCGTTAGCAAAAATGGAAATCAAAACAATTCCACCGATACCAACCCACAAAATGCCAACAATTAAAGCAAATATCTTAATTGGTTTCATAGAACCTAAAAGATTCTGAACCTTAATTCGAGTTATATCATCTGTGTTTTGTTTGTTTATGACAAAGCTCTTTTCCAAATTTTCATTGGTTGTTTGCCAAAGTTTTTTTAGTTCCAACTCATTCATTGTCTAAAGATTTTAATTGTGAAAAACGAGACTTTAATTGGTCTTTTATTCGACCTATTTTCGTTCCTACGTTGCTTACCGATAACCCCAGTATTTCAGCAATTTCAGCATGGCTTTTCTCTTCCAAATACAAGATCATCAATGCTTTGTCTATCTCTTTTAATTCGCTGATAAATCGATCTAATAAATTTAGCTGTCTTTCACCTTCCGATTTTTCATCGACAGGAGTTTCTGTCAATTGCTCAGTCAGCTCGGTTTGTTTCCTGGCTCGTGTTGAATTTTTGCGATAAGAGGAGATAGCAACATTAAGTGAAATACGATACAGCCAAGTAGAAATTTTGTAATGGTTGTTGTACCTATGAACAGACTGCCAAATCTGAATCATCATTTCCTGCATGAGGTCTTGTCTGTCTGCTTCGTTCGGGCAATATGCACGGGCAACCTTGAACAAAATTCCTTTGTGCTGTTCAATAATTTCTTCAAAAAATTGTTTTTGCTTTTGTCTGTCCATCACAGTTTTGAAAACCAATCTTTGATAAAAGTAAAAGATCTCGCATTATGTCTTATACCATTATGGGTTGAGCCATCAATAATATGAATTTCTCCATTGCTGTTTTCCAAAATGGCTTCTTTCGTAGCTGCTGACGAAAAAGCTTCATCATTGCTACCCATTAAAACAAGCAGTGGTCTATTTACGGCATTCAAACCCGCCACATAGTCATCTGGCGCCATACTTTTATTGGCACGATAGCTATAGTTTCTTAAAGGAACAGCTTCAGGTAAATTGAAAAACATAACGGGCAGGCTGTCATAATCGTGATTGCCGATTTCATTGAGCATAGTCAAACCTATTATCCGTTCAATGTGGATTTTCATAAATGGTTCTTCGGCTATATTATCGCTGCCTTGTTCTTGTGGAAATGCCGGTGAGTTATGCCCGATTAACGGTGCGAAAAGTAAAAAGCCGTCAGCTTTTTCATATTGCTTTTCCATTGCATAGCGCAAAGCCACACCGCCACCCATGGAATGACCTGCAATAATGATTTTCCCGTTGGGCTTTTCTTTTCGGATTGTATCTATAATATCGGCTAAATCATCGACATACTGGTTAATGTAATCAACATCACCACTGTTTCCTTCGGATTGACCGTGTCCCCTTAAATCAATAGCGTAAACTTCCGCTTGGGTCGCTTCTTGTAATAATCCTGCTGTTTTATTGTACAAATAAGCATTGCTACCAACACCGTGAATAAGAATTATGGTATTGTCAGATTGTTTGGCAAACCTATACGCAAAGATATTTTTATCGTCACGAACCGTAAAAAAATGGTTTTCTGATTTATAAACCTGTTCAAACCCCATTTCTGCAATGAGTACAGGGTCTATGTCGGTTGGTTGGGATGAAGGGGGGAACGTCGGCTCAGGTGTATGTATAAGTTTGGTAGCCTCGATAATCAAGCTGTCTTCATTGCCACCGAAATACAAATCCAACATACTTTGAGCAGAAGCAGAAACAGAGGTACTTCCTATAATAAGGAGAGTTAGAAGAGCGTAAATTTTATAAATCTTCATTTTGTGAATCTTTTAAGTGAAACTTGTTTAATCAATTATTCGCAAGTCCACTCAAAAAATCACAGTTGTCAAAAATCTTTTTTTATTGCTTCAAGTTGTCGGATAAGACTATTCAATTGGTTGTCAGTCATATATGTTCGTTTTTGTCGTGCGCTGGTTTGACGGCTTCTTTGCAAAACTTGGCTATAGAGTGGGCTTGTGCGGTTTTGCAAATGTGTCACCAAAAGCGTTGGCTAAATGTCTTTAATAATATTTAAAAAGTCTTCCAATTTATATGCTCCGACTGTTCGATATAGTCTTGTATGTCGAGTACATTTTTAGTCATTGGCTTGCAGTGTAGTCTGTCTTTTCTATTAAGCGAGTTTAACAAAGTTGCCTTCAATTTTTACGTTAAAATTAATTTCTGCTTTTAGCGCCTTGAACACTTTTAATATTGTGTCAATAGTCGCACTGTTGGCACTACTTTCAAGTTTAGAGATTTGAGCTTTCTTAACTCCAACAAGTCGTCCGAGTTCTTCTTGCGTCAAGTTTCTTTCTCGCCGAGCAGTTTTAATCATCTTACCTAAAACATCCATACGAAGTTCGTATTCGTATTCGTCACGCTCTTGTGTACCGACTTTACCTATATACTTGTCTTTCATTTCGGCAAGCGAATAGGTCTTTAATTCTTTAGTTGCCATATGATTACTTTTTTTGCTTGTTGTTAAAATATTTGTCTCTTAGTCTTATTGCCCGGATAATTTCGTTAGCTGGAACTTTGTCAACTTTCTTTATAAAACCATGTGTTGCAATAACCAAAGTTTCTTTGTTATCGGTCTTGTCCCAAAATGCAAGAAGTCTAATTTGAAGTCCTGCGTATTTTGTCCGAAACTCCCCAATGTCATTTTGAAGTTTCTTAAAAAGTTTAGGGTCATTAGTCTGTTCAGCAAGGTCAATATTGTAAAATATTTTTTTAACGGTCTTTCGGTCAAGTCCTGAAATGAACTCGTCCGCTTCTTCTAAAATTTTGTCTCGAAAAATCTCATTCAAAGTTGTCTTGTTAAACGTCACAAAAATAGTGGATGTTTCCAAAAATAGAAACAGCATTTTTCGCGATCTTATTCGGTGCCGGTTTTTTAAGCTTACGCACAACGGTCCGCGGCTAAGAAACGTGGGGCATTTCGAAGCGATTATCAGTCAGTTTTAGCTGATGTTAGTTCCGGGAACAAACATTTCGGGCTCCACTGACCGCCCCATGTTTTCTTAGGTGCTGTTAGGGCCAGTTACTTAATTTTTATTTCTAATTGTCGTCCGAGCCCTACTTCTATTATTTTTTTCAATGTTGCCAATTCAACATCAGACCTGTCATTTTCAATTCTTGAAATGTACGTTCTTGATGTTCCACTCATTATTGCAAGTTCTTGTTGGGTTAAACCTGCCTTTCGTCTTGCTTCTCGTATAAGCCTACCAAGCCTTAGCATGATTTCAGACTTATCTGGAAGACTATGTTTTAATAAAATATCAGCTCCAATCTCAAACGGCACCCTTTCTTTTTGTCCATTCCTCATGGTTATGTACTGTTCAACATTATCGAAGGAAAGCGTGTTATCTCTTAAAACAGCTTTTTTTAATTCACTATCATCGAATAAGATAAAAGCAGGGGAATTTCCGTCAATTCCTATACTTTTCAAAACCTTCGTAAAGTCGATTATTCTTGATTCTCCATTGTTAAAAGTCACATTTACCGAATGGTTTTCGATTTTATTGATTTTCAGTATTCTCGGAATTTTAATTGTCTTTCTCATCTCAAGTTCGGGTTTAGTTCATAAAAAACCTCAAGTGCCCAATTCGCATTTCCAGCTAACCAGTCCATTGCTTTTTTCATTTGTCTTGATGGAAGGTCTCCAGCATAAACTTCAAATGTCTCAATGGTCAATAAAACTTCATATTCATTGTATACAACATGAATGTGTGGTGGCCTGTGGTCCCCATTGTAAACATTGATTTTAATTCCATCAAATCGGTCAATTGTCGGCATTCAATAAAGATAAAAAAGTATCTAATTAGATACAATGGTAGATTTACTTTTCAGGCTTGAAATTGGCCCTAACGTTTTGCCGCTTTGCGCAGGCAGGGATTTTTACCACTGAGCTTCCTACGAAGAACTGAACTTTAAATTTATCACTTTCCTGTCCTACGAAGCACGAAACCCCTGCTTGGGTATAGGTGATGTTATCGCTTCGGTTTTCTTTTTCGTCCGCTACTTTCTCGGTCGTTTTGGTCGTGCGTTGGGACAGACACACTCTTTGCCAAGCTTGGGATTGAGCGTTGGCTGTTGCGGCTTGGCAATGTGTGGGGCTGTTAAGCATGTGCATCTTCTTTAGTTTTAATCGCATTACTAATCATCATTTTATAGTGGCTTTCATGCCCAAGTCTTTCAAAAATTAATTTGAAAACCTTTAAATACTTAGAAACATTTTCTGGCTTTGCATCAACGACTAAATCATCATTTATAAAGTGTGAACCGTCATTTATCCAAGAAATCAAGGACTTAAATATTATTTACCCTTTCCCTCATACTTTACCCATTGAAGATTTCCCAACACCATTTCCGCCAAAAAAGTAATTTATTTCTTTGGGCTCAAATTCTACAACTTCATTGTAGCACGCAGTTTTATGAAGCTTAATGCTATTTAGCATACCACTTCTTTTTTACCCTCAAAAGCCTCTTTTAAAACCGCTTGCATCAACATTTGCGCATGGGCTTCACTGGTTTTTATTTCTTGCTCTAAGACTTGGCATTTTTGCATTAAGATTTCTACTTTTTCTACGATTGCTTTTTGCTCTTTGATGGGTGGAAGTGGAATAACTGTATTTTTAATTTTACCCATATTCAAGTTTGGCTGAGCACCTCCTTGTGCAAGTTCTCTTATTTCTAAGTAGATTTTTCTAAAATAAATCTTTACATATCGTCTCAATTCAATGTTGGTTAAATAAGGATTTATTGTTGCACAAGCTTGATTTGTTGCTGCTTCAAATTTAAGCTCAGTAATCTGACCTCTTGTTTTCCCTTGTCCATACATTGCAATTACAAGAGTTCCTATTGGATTTAAATTACAATTAGTCTCTACTAAAGCTTTTGCTGTTATAAAATTTTCAGGTTCTTCAACAAATAAGTTTCCAGTGGCTGAACTTGTAACCCATGGAATTTCACCATTTTCATAATAGCTATTATTAGAAGTCAATGGAGTTGCACCTGTACCAACGTTTGAAACATCCCCCAACCTGCACCAAACCCAACCATCTGGCAGTTCAAAAGGAATTTCATCTTCTGTAATCGGTGGCAGCGGTTTTTCCTTTTTAATTTTCTTGTCTTTAATGAGTTGGGCTTTTTCTGCTTTTATGCGTTTAAGTAATTCGCTGGCAGGTTCTGTTTTGGGGTTTTGTGCTCGCCAATCTGCTGTGAGTTTGCCTTGAATGGCTTCTTGAAGTATGGATTGTTTGAGTTGGGAAATATTATCTATTGTTTCAGTTTGAAGTTTTGCTAACTCATTACATTCTTCATTTATTGAGTTGATTTTATCCAAAATTAATTTTTGCCCTTCTAGATTTGGAATATCAATAACTAAAGGCAAGATTTTCTTTGCCTTTAATTCAGTTTTAATACCTCCTTTTGTTTGTTCCTTTAAAATATTAAGGAAGGGTTTACTTTTTAAATACCATTTCAGATAATCAATATTTATTTTTTTGGAATCATAAGAATATGAAGAGTAATGAATTGTAGCCATCACATCTTCCTTTCCAGTATATATTGAAACAGCTCCTTTATCTGCATTTATACCTGAAATAACCAAATCTCCTGATTTAATTAAAATCATTCCTGTTTTCGTTGGCTTGTTTTTTTCTAAATGAATATTTCCGCTAAAATCAATTTTATTGATTCTCTTTAAATTCATAGAATTTGCCTCTTCAGGTTTGAATCGGTCTTTTCTCTCATCTAAAAATTCACCTATTGCAACTTTTCTCCAAATCATTTCAATTCTGATTTTAAGTGATTTAGAAGTTCATTTGATTTACTTAATTTTTTTGCAATTATTTCAATCAATTCTTCAGAAGTATATTCTTTTTCTTGTTCTTCTTTAGTAGGATTCTTAATATCCAAATCCCAATCTTTCAAATCCTTCACATTCACTTTCCAGGCCACATCACTTTCTTTTCGGTCGTTCCACCAATCTATAATGGGTTGAAATTCGCTGAACTGTATCGGCTTGGTTTTGGAGTAGGATTTTTGTCCTTCGGGTAGTTTGTGTTCGTAATACCAAATGTCATTAGTTTTGCTGCCTTTCTCGAAAAACAACAAATTGGTGCTTACCGTGGCAGGGAAAAAGGTGCTTTGAGGCAAACGAATAATGGTGTGCAGGTTACAATCGGTCAATAGCTTTTCTCTTATTCTTGCTTTTACGCCATCACCCGTAATAGAGCCATCAGGTAATACAATAGCCCAACGTCCTCTGGGTTTTAAGAGTTGTAGCATCAAAATCACAAACAAATCGGCAGATTCCTTACAACGATAGGTGGCAGGAAAGTTGGTTTCTACACCATCTGCTATACTTGCTCCAAAGGGCGGATTTGCCAAAATAACATCTACTCGGTCTTTTGCTCCAATGCTGTTGTATTCCTTTTTTAAACTATCCATATAATGATAGTCGGGAATATCCATTTCGTGCAGTATCAAATTGGTTAAGCCCAACACGTAAGCCACAGGTTTAAACTCCCAACCTGTAATACTTTTTTGCAGTTGGTGTTCGTCATCTACGGTATGTACATAGTTTTCTCGCACATGGTCAATGGCTGCCGTTAAGAAACCACCAGTTCCGGCTGCAGGGTCCAACACTTTTTCGCCCAATTTGGGGTCAATCATTTGGGTCATTAACTGCGTTACGGCTCTTGGTGTGTAGTATTCGCCTTTGTTACCGGCATCACGCAGTTCTATTAAAATGCTTTCGTATATGTCGCCAAATATGTGTTTGTCTTCCGAATTGTTAAAGTCAACCTCATTCAGTTTATTTATGACTTTACGCATTTCATAACCCGATTTCATGTAGTTGTTAGAGCCTTCAAAAACCTCTTTTACAATGGCAGCTCTTTTGGGGTTGGTAATGCTTGTCAATTCACGCAGTGTTGCAAATAAACCTTTATTGTCTTGTGCATTGCTATCAATAAATTCTAAGAGTTCATCCCCTGTAATTCCTTCGGTATCTGTTGCCCAACTTCTCCATTGAAATTTCTCCGGAATAACCGAAACGTAATCATCTTTGGTGATTTCTAATTCTTGGTCTTTATCGTCAATAATTTTCAGAAACAACATCCAACCCAATTGCTCTAATCGTTGAGCATCTCCAGAGATACCTCTGTCTTGCCTCATGATGTTTCTAATGCTGTTTATTACAGCTCCTACATTAGCCATTTATTGTTTATTTTTTTTGATGTGTTCTTCCAATGATTTTAAATCCTCTATATCAGCTTGTTCCGCCTCATGCTTTTTTCGCCGGTCGTCGAACTGCGTATATAGCTGCTTCACTTCTTTTTCCATTTGAGCATTTGAAATGGCACCTGCGTTGTTAAGCAGAACCTTGTCGTTAAATTGTAGAATACGATCAACATTATTGCGCCAAAAATTGAGGTTGATGTCTTTTCGTTCTTTCACCCTTAATTCGGCAGTTTCAAGAAAAATTACTGTTAAACGGTTAAGTGTATCCAACTCGTCTTTGCTCAAATAATTTTTAGCCACTACAATATCCTGTTTTCTTACTTTGTTGCCTTTCCACGCAGTTAACCCCATGTTTGGCGCATTGGCATCAGCCCGGCTTATAATTAATTCTGCAGCGGTTTTATGCGTAACAGCATACAATAATTTGTTTTGCGTTTCGGCAAAAAACATTTGAGTGGCCTTGTCGGTAGGGTCGTAATCGCTACTTAAAGCTAATAAATCTTTAACCTTTTGATAAAAGCGTTTTTCAGAGGCACGTATTTCACGAATACGGTCTAGTAACTCATCAAAATAATCTGGTCTGCCATCCGGATTTTTTAGACGCTCATCATCCATTAAAAAACCTTTTACTAAGTAGGATTTTAAATTTTGATTTGCCCAAATTCTGAATTGCGTACCTCTTTTACTTCTTACTCTAAAGCCAATAGCGAGAATCATATCCAAGCTATAAAAAGTTACCTTGTATTCTTTCCCATCAGCGGCAGTTGTTAAGTAATCCTTAATAACTGAATCAGGTTCTAACTCCTTTTCTTCCAGTATGTTAGATATATGCATACTTACATTAGGGACCGAGGTGTCAAAAAGTTCTGCCAACTGACTTTGGTTCATCCAAACGTTTCCATCTCTAGCATATAAAGCGACCGAAGCTTTCCCATCTACCGAGTTATATATGATGATATTTTGCTCACTCATTAGGCGCTCGTTTTATACAATTCTTGTTCTAATTCTTTAATTGCATTTAAGTATTGTGATTTGCCACCAAAGGCTTTTACCAATTCAACAGGAGTTCCCAATTTATTTAATGGGTCTAGTTTTAATACTTCTGTGTTTTCTATGGTCATTAAGCCGTCTTGGGCGTATTTATCCAATAGGTTGTTTAACACCAATTGAGCTTGGTCACTATATTTGGTAAAGTAATTTCGTTTTTTCACATTGTCCGCTCTTTCTTTTCTTGTGAGTGGCTTTGACTCAAATGCGACATGACAAATCAAATCGAAAGGGTCGAAGTCTTTGCCTACTTCTTCTTGTAAGGCATCAAAAAATACACCTTGATCTTCGAGTTCAGTGACAATGGCTTTTTTCTTCTCGGCATTGTTCCAGGAATTTAAAAACTCATCTAAAGTTTTGTATTGTTTGGTTACGCTATTTTTGGTGTAATCACGTAAAGATTCAGTAATGATTCTGCCATCAGGACCTAAATACTGAACCCTTTCATTTACGATTTTTACTCGAACCCCATCAACTCGAATTTTTACCCTAGACTCTTCTTTAATTTCACCGCCTCCAGTAACTTCGTAGGGTTCATTGGGGTCATGAAAAACAACTGCTTCACCCTCATCATCAATAATTTCTGTTTCTGTTGTTTCCTCTTCTGTTCCTGATAGGTCTTCATCTTCGCCAACATCTTTTATCATTACTGGGTCGCCATCAAAATCAGGGTCAGCGAAAAGATTGGTGACATTTCTAAAATCCATAATGGTAAAATAAGTCTTGCCGTATTCCTCATTAATTCTTGTGCCTCTACCAATAATCTGTTTGAACTCGGTCATTGAACCAATATTGCTGTCCAAAACAATCAGTTTGCAGGTTTGGGCATCCACGCCTGTGGTCATTAATTTTGAAGTGGTAGCAATAACAGGGTAGGTTTCACTTGGATTGATAAAGTTGTCTAACTCTCGTTTTCCTTCCTCATTGTCACCAGTAATTTGCATAATGTATTTGCTGTTTTTGGCAAATAAATCAGCATTGGCGTTAGCTAATGCGGTACGCATACCTTCTGCGTGTTCTATATCAATACAGAAGACGATGCTTTTTGCAAATCGGTCATATCCTTTTAAAAACTCAGTGATTTTTGCAGCAACAATCTTTCTGCGTTCTTCTACGACAATGTTTTTGTCAAAATCTGTTCGGTTATAAATTCTATCTTCAACTGGATTACCATCTTTGTCTAAAAATCCAGTGGGTGGTCTCCAACCTTCGGCATCAATATCTAATGTGATTTTAACCACTTTGTAGGGTGCAAGAAACCCATCATCAATTCCTTGTTTCAAAGAGTACGTGTAAATAGGTTCTCCAAAATATTCGGTATTTGAAACATCTGTTGTTTCCTTTGGCGTTGCTGTAAGTCCGATATGTGTTGCCTTGTTGAAGTATTCTAATATTTCTCGCCACTTACTATTTTCACTTGCACTCCCTCTGTGGCACTCGTCAATGATAACCAAGTCGAAAAACTCACGGCTAAATTGTTTATAAGCATCATCTCCTTTATTGTCTGACAATCCTTGATACAATGCCAAATATACATTGTAGGCAGTGTCAATTTGTTTCTTTTTGATAATAGTCATAGCATCTTTGAAATGCCTAAAATCACCCCTTGCTGTTTGGTCAATTAAAGCCGTTCTGTCTGCTAAAAACAAAATCCTTTTTTTAGCGCCACTTTTCCAAAGTCTGTAAATAATTTGGAAAGCCGTGTAGGTTTTTCCTGTTCCAGTTGCCATCACTAAAATGATTCTTTGCTGTTTTTTGGCAACCGCTTCAATGGTTCTGTTTACTGCATTCTGTTGGTAATATCTTGGTGAACGACCAGAACCATCTTGAAAGTAGTCTTGCGATACGATCTCTTCAACTTCAGGCGTTTCAATTCCTTTGTACTTTTTGTATTTAGTCCATAAGTCTTGAGGGCTTGGAAATTCACCTAAAGAAATTTCCTTTTCAATTTGTCCGACTGTGACAGTTTTGTCATGAAAGTAAAATCCATCTCCATTACTACTGAAAACAAAAGGGATGTCTAAAGTATTTCCGTAATCAAGTGCTTGTTGAATTCCCGCTCTAACAGAATGTTTGTTGTCTTTTGCCTCAATTACTGCAATCGGAACATTAGGCTTATAAAACAGAATGTAGTCAGCAAACTTTCGCTTTCCTCTGGCAGTCAGCTTTCCTTTCACATAGATTCGTCCGTCTGTGAAGAAAATTTCACGACCTAACTGAGTCTGTTCATCCCAACCCGATTTCAATATCGCAGGAGTGATAAACTTTGCCTTTATGTCCGATTCGGATAAGTCTTTTTTATTCATTTAATTCTGTTTCTATTTCTATTTCTGTAGAGCGTTGGCTTTTTTAGCATGTTGCCTAACGGTTCTCAGCTATGAGTAGTTGGGGATTTCTCGCACTTACTTTTCGGTTTAGCACTGACCTTTGATTTATTCATTTACTTTTCAATTAAGCAGCTAAGCCCCAATTACCTATAGCCGATGTTATGTGCTGGCTTTTTTCAGTTCGTTTGGTAGATATTCACTATATTTAGATTTCAAGTAGTCTAAATTTTGTTCGTTGTCCATTAGATTTATGTTTAGTTTTTCTTTTATGAATTCGTATCTAGTTTTTGCTTCATTAATGATATGTCCCCAAGTTAATACGTGAACATCTACAAATTCACTAGAAAGAACGTGTCCAAAATCTCTGTCTTTTTGCTCTAAATCTATTTCTATATCAGGTTTAATGTCTCTCGTGACCAATAGAAATTTCCATTTTGTTTTTTCTTTAGGAAACCTTCTGTCTTTACTCACTCTAGCTGCATACTGTTTTATTTGACCTAGTTCTGGAATACCCACATCAACTGTCGGTTTCTTTAATTCGATGACTAGATTAGTTTTATGTCCTGGTGTTCCTTTAGGAAACTGTTTCCATAAACAAACATCAGGTATTATTTGTAAATCTTCGTTTGATTCACTTTCTGTTACTTCTTTAAAATCTTCTCTTCCTAAGAAGTTTAAATATTCTTTTAAAACATTTTTCAGAGTAATATCATCAACACCATAAGTATATTCGTCACCGAATAACCAAGTTTCGTTTGCAATGATTTTATGTAAATGCTTTCTCTCAAGAATATTTTTACTCAATGCTTTATTATAAATTAGTTCTTCTAAACCATTCAAAAATTTTAATCTGTTTTTGATTTCGGTCATAGTATCAATAATACTAGACAGTGAAGTTTCTTCTAAAATTTCAACAAGCTCAGCTCTTTTTTCATCAGGAAGTTCAATGACTTCAGTTAGAATTCTTTGAAGTGAAGATGAATCTTTTTCTAAAGCTTCTTTAATTAATGAAAGCGTGAATTTTTTGCTTTTATCATCTTGATTTTCAAAATCGGGTAAGTATTCATTAACTTGAAGTGCGACAATATCAAAAACTTGTCGTTTACTTTCTTCAATAATTGTGTCTGCATTTTCTTTATATGGATAAAGACCTTTTGCTTTTAATTCATTGATAAACTCGCCAGAATATAAATGCAACCTTTTTCTAACATATTCACGGGCAAATTTTTTAGCTTCGCCATAAGCTCCTTGCAAAATATCATCAAAATTTTCTAAATCAATTCTGTTCTCTCTGTGAAGTTTTTCTACATAAATTGACTGAATAAAGATTGATATTGGAATTGTCGAACGAATACCAAGGTTCAATTCTTTGAAAGGAACTCCCTTTGTGTTACACAGATACGTTTTCTTTTTAATATCAAAACTCCATTCAATAATCTTAATGTCAAATCGATATGATAATTCTCCATCTTCAACTAAAAAATCTGTTTCATCTGTGTTTTTAATTAAAGATTCAAATTCGAGTTTATTGCCATTGAAATAAATATTAAAATCTGAATAATTTATCCAATAGGAAGCGAACTTTTGCTCGATTTCCTTTCTATACTTAATATCTAAAGCTTGATTTACATTTTCTTGGTTTAGATTTTGGATTTCAACCTTAAAACCTGTTTCATTCTTTCCTTTCGGAATTGTTTTTAAATCACTAAAGTTTGAATGGGATAAATTATTTCGGTCAAATGTTACTGTAAATTCTTTTAATGATTCTCCGTTTTTATAAACACTTGTAAATTTCACTAAATCTCCTAAAGCAAGAGATTTATATCTGCCTTTCCCTTCTTTGCCGTGATAATGTCGTCCGCTTGGACTTGTATTTCTAAGCTTCTTTTCAGAACCACCTAATCTACCAAATACGTCTTGAGCCTTTGTGTAGTCAATTCCAAGTCCGTTGTCAATAACTGTTAGATTTTCAAATCCAACAAGTTTATTTTTAACGTATTCAATCTTAATTTCTGTTGAATCAGCATCAAGAGAATTCCAAATAAGTTCGGAAATCGCTGTTATTCCACTCGCTCTTGTTAAAGATTCGATATGGTCTTGTTCAACTCCTACATCAATTATTTTTGGCATATTAAATTTTTTTGTGTCTTAGCTTGCACATAACTCAATTATATACGTAATAAACATGCGCTTTACATGCTAATATAGATGTATATGCGAACATTTGTTGCGGAATATATTTTCTCATGTTTTAATTTAGACTTTTGGTTTTCTACCATATAACGCCTTAACGGCAAACAACCGCCGTGGCTAAGTAGTTGAATATAAAAAAAGAAATGTAAACACATCCGCTTGATTTGCCTTGTTTAGTGTAAGATGCCTCATGTGAGCAAAATGCCCATAATCGCTACCCCAAATAAATAAACTGTTTGGCGCAAGGCCGTAGAGCGCAAGCAGGAGGGAGGCTATTTACGATCACCAAGCTCGCTACCTTTTTCCTTTTATTGCAAACTCGATTTTTGTTCAATAAGCATGCGATAAGAAACGTGGGTGGTCCTCACGGAGGGAGATAAGGAAATACATTGCGCCGGTCCCGGAATGACCTCCACCAATTCACCATAAGTAACGTTCTGATCCAATTCGAACCTTCTGCATTATACCGGAAGGGCAGAGGCTCCGATTTACCATAGAATTGACCAAATCAATCAGTGCCGGATGCCTGAGTCAGCTATCCACCCTTAGAAACCGAAGAAGACCTGACCAAACGCTTTCCGGCCAGTTTCCTGGATAAATCTCAAATCTACCAGCTGCCTGAAGCCGGAATCAACAGAACCCTTCCGCCACAAATCGGCCTGCCCATCATCGCTGCTTTTTATGGCTTGAATTTGTGGGAATACAAACCTTTGCTTCCGGATTAAATGACACTTTTTAGCATTATTTATTTGTTTGATTAATTCTGTGCTTTAAATCACGAAATCATTAATAACGCATCATTTGAGCCACTTTTGGCAGGAATTAAGGGGTTATTGGCAAACATTCAAGGATTCGATTGGGTAGATTTTAGCCATGAAATCGAACCAATTTAAATATACCATTTTACTATCCCTGCTGAGCGGCCTGCTTCTTGGCTTATCAGTAAATCATGTGTTTGGGGTATCTCTGGCTTTTTTATTTCCTGTCTGTCTGATCGGAATTTTTGCAGCCCTTGAAAAACAAACTACCTGGAAGAGCTGGCTGTTGCATGGATATGTATTTTCACTAGTTTCCCTTGGACTTGCGCTAATCGGCTTTATCTGGGTAGAGCCGGTAGCCGGGATTGTTATGGTAATCCTGATGGCTCTGTTCTACGCGCTTCCTTTTGTTCTGCTTTTTGCAATTCGTTTCCGACTTCAAACGAGTAGTGCATTCAGTTTCCTTTTATTTGGATTGATTTGGCCTCCTTTTGCATGGTTTGTCAAGGAGCTTTTTTTAGGCTTTCCCATCACCCTATACGCCAATGCTCTTGCCAACTATCCGGTTTTCATTCAGTTTATTGATATCACAGGATACACCGGAATTTCAACATGGGTCATCACCCTCAATGTGGGTGTGTTCGTTCTCTACAAAGCTTTATTGCAAAAGGAGTTCTCAAACCTGCTTCACAATAATCGATTAAAACAGTTGATTGCCGGAACAATCATTTGGTTTGCATTGCCCTTGCTGTACGCTTGGTATGCTTATGCTGTTTTGCCCGGCACGTTTCAGGGCAGCGTAAAAGTGGCCGTTATTCAGTCCGAATATGCGGAACCCGACCCCGAAGCAGATGACGAAGCCATTTTTCCTATTCTTAATACTACCCTGGCTTTAACAGATTCGGTCATCACTCAACATCAACCCGATCTGGTAGTTTGGCCGGAAGGCGCTCTGCCGGCTATGGTCCGATCCGATGTAAACAGTCTGTATTTCATAGCCGATCGTGTTTTACGATGGCAAACGCCACTGGCAACGGGTATTTTTGACAGAGAGCCGGCCCCATTGCCTGTGCCCCCGCTTCAGCAATATTTAGAAAGAGATTTTTTCCTGTACAATGCGGTGGCCATGATTACGCCCCAATTTGCATGGAAAGTGCTAATGGAAGATGTCAGCGGAAATCCTTTAACGGTGTACCGGAAAGTCAATTTAATGCCCTTCACCGAATATGTGCCCCTGAGTGACCGCTATCCCGGTTTGTCGCAATTCGCTTTGGACCTTGGTGAAAACAATCATTTTAGCGCAGGGGAATCTTCTTCAACGCAGGCTTTTTTAACGCAGAATGGCAGAATAGTACAAACGATACCCTTTATTTGCTGGGATATTCTTTTTGCATCCACGCATAAAGCAGAACATCTGCGTAATGCACAGCTTATAACGGTGCATACAAGCGGCCGGTTATTTGGTGACAAGCTCAAAACATCCATCATTGGCATTAAAAACTATACCCGCCTGCGCAGCGTGGAAGCGCGCAAATCGGTAGCCAAGAGTTCAACCACAGGCTTCAGCTTTTTCACCAATCCTTTTGGGGAGATTATCGGGATGATAGATCCTTTTATCTCCGGGTATTCGGTTGGAACCGTTCCGCTTAGGAGGGGGCTCAGTTTTTACAGCACCTATCCTCATCTGTTTCCGATAATGTGTTTAGTATTTCTAATATCAATAATTTTAAAAAAATCACTCTACAACTCCTCTACAAAATCAAAGAAAAAATAAATATGAAAACTCAAAAAATTAACTTTGTCAGCATTGTACTTATGATGCTTCTTTGGCAAGCATGGCCAAGTTCAGCGATAGCAGGTGCGCCATCCTGCGTTCCGCCCGGGTGCGTGATGGAAAGGCCTGCTCCGGGATTTGATCTCGACAGATCGAACTATGTGTTACCCAACGGTATGCAGTATAGTCAGGTTCTTAATATGCAGCATTCAAACGCCAAGACTTCCGATTTAACCTTCCAAAGCGCCCTAACGCTCGGTTTATCCGGAGTTACGCAAATTGGTCAGGTAGCCGTTGATGCACAGGGCAACCGCTACGTTACGGGCGGTTTTACCGGCAGCATCGAATATGACGGGGTCGTGGTGGAAAGCACAGGAGGATATGATTTCTTTCTAGCTAAACTAAGCCCTGATGGTGCCTTACTTTGGTATCAGTTAGCTCATGGAAGTGAAGAAGTGGATGAGGAGTTTTCACTTGATGGCGGCCTTACCTTAGCCGTAAATAATAACGGATTTGTGTATGTTGGTGGTTCTTTTGTGAAAGAACTTCATTTTACAGATAACAATGGCGAAGTTTTAATGAGTTTAAGCGACGGCAGAGATGATGATTTAATAAATCTGGAACTGTTTGTGGCTAAGTATAATCCCAATGGAAGATTGCTTTGGGCTTTGGGCGGAGACAGTGGAAGCGAAGGCTCTGCCAACAGTCTTAGTACTGGCATCAATACTGTAAACTCCATCATGCTGGATAATGAAGGCTATCCCTATATTGCTGGTGCGTTTTCTGGGACAAACCTTTTTGGTGAAGAATTTACCGTACAGGGTGATTCCGATTTCTTTATCGTATCCCTGGCAAAAAATGGCAGTTATATGTATTGGGCAGATGTGTTTGGAACTCCTGGCCGCGACTATGCAACATCTATTTCGGTTGATGGGCTTGGCTATTTGAATATTCTGGGCGTAGTTGGCGAAGGCCGGATGGACTTACCCGATTCAGATATTTATTGGGATAACGATACGGGTAATTCAGATACTTTTGTGATTAGCTACGATGTAAACGGAGAATGGTACTTTGCCAGCTTTATGGGCGCTGGTGATGATATTGTAGGAAATACAGTAGCATCTGCTGCGGATGGTTCTTTTTATGTGGGAGGCTTTTTTAGCGGCAACGCCTATTTCGAAGGTTCTAACGAAACGATTGATGCTGTTGGCTATGAAGATGCGTTTCTGGTAAAATATGATATTGATGGTGATATGATTTGGGTTCGTCAATTTGGATTCGAAGTGTCTACCGTTGATGTCATAAAACTGGATGAAAATGAGGATGTTATTGTGTTGGGAAGATATACGGATTCTATCATTTTTGATATGAATTCTGATACACCGGTAATGCTCACAACCGAATCTGACAACAATATCTATATGGCGAAATTTGATAGTTCAGGAAATTTTATCTGGGCCAAAAATATTGATGGCAGTGAGGGCGAGAGTGCAAACCTTATCTTTGACGAAGCAACCCGCCCGTTTGGAGTAAATCCACTTGATATTGTAACATCTACCTATAACGGTGGTGAAATCATTTTGACCGGAGATTTCACGGGTACCTTAAAACTCGATGATATCACCCTTACTTCTAATGGAACCCGGAAAATTTTTATGGGGGTGATGCCTACCGGAGGTGCTGTTTCTATTGGGGATGATACGCTTGCACTGCCAGCCGGATTTGAGCTTTCACAAAATTATCCGAATCCGTTTAACCCTACCACCAATATTTCCTTCAGCCTTCCTGAAGCTTCGCAGGTAGCAATTACGGTCTATAATACAATGGGCCAAAGGGTTGGCACGATCAGGAATGAGATGTTCGCTGCAGGTAGACACACCGTTACATGGGATGCAGCCGGATTGGCTTCAGGTGTTTATATGTACAAACTGAGCGCCGATAATTTCACAAAAACTAAAAAAATGACATTAGTAAAATAGAAAATTCCTAAATTTTCCGGTTGCAGGCACACAAAGTGATATTTCTTCGCTTTGGTGCCTGCTTTTTGGATAAGTCAGTCATGATTAAATATAATAAGCTTTGATTTCACTAAACATTTGCGATGTGCAAAAGCTCAGCCGGTACATTTTTTCAATGTCCGGCTGTGTTTTATGTATCATACTTATTTTATTGTCATCTAATGCTTTTTCGCAAACGGTTATAAACGACCAATCACCATTCATAAACAGAGCCGGAAGCATTCTTTTTTTTGATGCTGATGGCTGGCAAATATCAGCAAATGCACCTGAAAACATAACCGATGGCTACAATCTTAGAGAGGGTGTTCAGGTACAATCATTCCACCTTGATACGCTGCGCACGGTTTTGGGAAATCAGCAATACGGCTGGGCTGAGTTAGTTTTTGAAGCAGACAGTACCCTAAGCAAAAGAGCCTGGTTAGTCCGAAATGTAGGATATGCATCAATCAGAGTCTGGTTAAACGGAACCTTGGTTTTTAGTGATGGAGAACCAGCCCGACTTAAATCTGATGAAAAACCAAGCTCCTTGTTACCACTCCCTAACGCGCCTGCTACTATACGTGATGGAGTAAATTATCTGCTTATTGAGTTTTCCTATCACAAAGTGCCAGATTTTTTATATACGGTCAGATCTTTCCCAAGGAGCTATGTTGGTCCTGTTTTTTCCAACCCACAGCGTTTTGCAAGCTATCAACAATCACAACAGAATCGGATATTCATTCTTGGTGCAGTTGGTTTTGTTTTATTTCTGCTATCCTTATCAAATCTGTATTTATCTATTAAATCGGTCGATAAGTATTACTATTACGCTTTTTGGACAAGTGTCTTTTTGCTGCTTCACGCCGTAACCCAAATGGGCGATGCTACATTTGGATGGTCCGTTGTCATGCTTCCCGTTCGGCAATTAGGTCATGTAATTCTTTTTCTATTCGTTTTTTATAACATCATTTTCACCATCGGAACTTATTACAGGCTTCCCTTACCAAAGAAAAGTTTGCTTTTGTTTTATGGTGTGTATTTGGTCCTTTCTGTGTATGCTGTTCTTTTTTGGTATGATTTAATTACGATAATGCACCCAATTTTGGCTGTTTTAAATCTTGCCTTTGCAGTATATCTGCTACGGGAAGCCCGCAAAGAAAATCGCGGTATGCGCATAATTTTGATGTTTTCCGGATTTATGGTGATGCTTCTGGGCACATTTATGTATGCTTTTGTCTATCAGCTGTTTTTTTTGGAAAGTGACTTTATTTACTACATCTCCACCATAATGGTGTATATGGGAGTTCCGATTTCATTTACCATTACTATCGCCCTCGATTTTGTAGATATATTTGAGAAAATGGAGCAAAAAGTGATTGACCGTACAAAAGAACTGAGGGAAAAAGATGAATTCAAATCACGTTTTTTTCTGAATGTTTCCCATGAATTAAGAACGCCAACAACCATTTTGGAAGGACTGCTCCAAAAAGCTGCGGATCAAAGTAAAAATGACGAGGAAATCAGAATTCCCAAAGAAGATTCAAGCCTGATTCTGCGCAATGCCAGGCGATTGGCCGTGCTGGTAAATCAGATTCTGGATTTGTCGAAATCAGACAAAGGGACTTTATCCCTTCAAAAAAAGCACTATCGGTTAGATGATCTTATCCAAAATGTGGTGGAGCTTAATCAATCTTTCATCGCACTTCGGCATCAAACTATTTATTTTAGTAGTGATACAAAGTACACCATTGTACATGTGGATGGCGAAAAAATTAGCACCATTCTTTCTAATGTGCTCATTAACGCTTCAAAATATGGTCCGGAGAACAGCCGGATTGCGGTTGAAACGAGGGTAATTAAAGATGAAAATGAAAATGAAAATGTGATTGAAATTGATATTAAGGATGAAGGCGATGGTGTTCCAATTTCTGATCGGGAAATAATCTTTGAACGTTTCCATCGCATAAAAACGCCTGATAAACCGTATGTTGAAGGGCTTGGTATCGGCTTGGAGTTAAGCAGATCCCTGGCTCGTTTACACGATGGCGACTTAGTGGTCGTTGAAAGCGAGACGAAAGGTGCATGCTTCAGACTTTCCTTACCGCTTGACTCTGAACTGACTTTAAACCCGGTTAATGGATGGGAAAAATCCGTGAGTCATCAAACTGAAATCAGTACTCCGGCTTCACCCGAAACTGTTCAAATAGATAACGTACGCTTATTGCTCGTGGAGGATAACCCGGATATGAACGCCTATGTGAAGGGATTGTTGAACACCTTGGGCTCCGTTCATTCCTGTAAAAACGGAGCGGAAGCCCTGATTTGGCTTCAAAAGAATGCTGTTGATATTGTGGTCACAGATTTGATGATGCCTGAAATGACAGGGGAGGAGCTCATCCAGCGTATGGCATCAGACCCGAAATTAGCTACAATTCCTATTGTGGTACTATCCGCAAAAGACAATGTTGATGCGCGGCTGAATCTGCTTCGGGTTGGGATTATTGATTACATCACAAAACCGTTCAACCCATCTGAACTAAAACTGAAGATCGAAAACCTGATGCGGTTTTATAAGCGTCGGCAATCGTTTAAGGTTGAACTTTCAGAAGATGAAATACCCGAAGAGACTTCTTTATCCGAGAGAGTTAAAAACTACATTTTAGAAAACATTGATGACACCCGGCTTTCCGCTTCGGGCCTGGCCAATGCCTTCGCCATGAGTGAGCGCAGCTTCTACCGAAAAATCGAAAAAGATTCCGGAATGACCCCCGCCGCCTTTATTCGGGAAGTTCGCCTTCAATACGCCGCAAAACTAGTAGAAAGTTCACCCGATAATCGCTTAAATGAGCTGGCTTATAAAATCGGCTATAAATCAGTTGAAACGTTTAAACGTAACTATGTGGAACGGTTCGGAGTTTCGCCGAAATGATTTTTAATACGGTTTTATTTAGTACGGGTAAGTGCTTACGTTAGCCGTTTTTCCTAAAATTACCTTTATAAAGAAGCTAACTTGTAACGCACTATGCTTTGTTATAATTCAATTTTAACATACAAGCTTAGACGATTTATAGAAGGTTTTGCAAAGCCTTCTATTAATAGAATTCGTTATTGCGCAATAATCATCAAGCTTTTGGGGTCCACTCCATCCATGAAGGGGAAAGTACATAAGCCATTTCCTTGTTTTTTCTGTTTTGGGATATAGCCGTTAACCATGTTGTAACTCGTTCCGAGAAGGCTTTGAAAAACCTTCTATTTTGTTCGTATTCGACGCGGGAGCAAAAAT
>JAIULZ010000065.1 GCA_022565805.1 Balneolales bacterium | reverse complement strand
AAGTTGGCTCAACGAACAATTAAAGAAATTGAACAGCTGGGTGAACGGGGGAACGCTCATCCCAAATTGTAGCAACTACAAGCCTTATTTGCGGAACTTGAGTTAAAATCAAAGAGAGTGATGTAAGGCTCAAATTTGACGACTTTGTGGTGAAGTTATGGCCAGAAATAACAGAAACTGTTAAAGTGTTTTTTACAAACCTGTTGAAATTAATTCAGACCCATAATATGCATATAACACCTACAGCTGATTTAATGCCACGATTTCCCCAAACGGTAGTAAGATTGGATAGAGCGAAGCTAAAGATAAATAAATGATGTTTTTACTTTTAGTCTTTGGTTAGTTTTGACTACATTATGAACTGTAATTTATATAGAAAAAGGCTTCAAGAACAGATTTACTCAAAATGATCCTACTACAAAAAGGCTTTCCTTTTTCAGCTATTTCATTAATAACTGATCTCATTAAATTTTCTCCATGGGTTACAGGATTTGTAACATTCATCATCTTGTACTTTTTGTTTTTTACAATATGGTTCTATTTAAGCGCAAAACATATTCGAAATGAATTCGATTTAATTGATTATTCAAAAGTCGAAGAGTCCCTATCTAATGAAAAGTTAGTGCTACATAAGAAATGGGCAGAATATGAAAAGACAATGTCGCAGTACGGTGATTCCTTAAAAACAACTGTATTAGCAAATTCTTATTTCAAGCCGTCGGTGTTACTTGCAGCAAAAAAAGTAAATATGCGTTTGCTTAGTACAGTGCCAGGAACACTTGTTGGGTTGGGTATATTGGGAACTTTTATAGGTTTGACTTTCGGTATTAATAATATCGAAACTTCCAATGTTGAGCTATTGCAAAATAGTGTCAGCACGCTACTAGCAGGTATGGCTACTGCTTTTATTACTTCTATAGTTGGAATGTTTCTGTCTATTGTTTATAACTTCACTGAAAAAATCACTCTTAATAATATCCAGTCGAAGTCAGATGCATTAATAGCATATCTAGATAAAACATATAAAGTCTCTCGAAAAGATGAGCTTGAATATGAACTGTCTCGCCAACACGATTTATATAGCCGCTATTTTATGTTTAAAACAGAATACAATGAGGAGCTATCGGTGGGTAGTATGCTACACTATATAATGATGGAGAGTAGTCAGCAAACTGCGGCTTTGAAGTCCTTCTCAACTGATTTGGCTGATGTAATTAATGCAGGTTTTGAAAACATTCTTACCATCCAGATCGATGAAAAGCTGATGCCGGCAATTAACGACTTGAAAGAAGAAATCAAAGCACTGTCAACTACACTTCAAAATCCTGCAAAAGAGATGACTGAGGGCGTAATTGAAGACTTGAAGACAGCAATACAAAATATGGTTGCCGATTTTCAGAAATCAATTTCTGAGACCGCTAACAATGAAGTTGAAAATATGGTAGGTATGCTTTTAGATGTCGGGGATGTCTTGAAGCAACTACCGGAGCAGATGAATCAGGTATTAGCAACAGTTGAAAAGACAGTAAACTCTGCCAGTGATCAAATGCAAAGCTCAGCTGAATCAATGAATAATAGTACAGTAGAGTCAGTGAGTAAATTAGAAGGAATATTTTCGACAGCTAGTGACCGGTTCAGCGAAAACTTTGCAGAGATACAGTTAACTCAGGAAATTTTATTAAAGCAACAAAAGGATAATATTGATTCATCAGACCAGCTCCTTGACAAATTTAAAGATACAATCTCTGTAGCAGGTAGTATGAGTGAGAGTGTGAAGGAAGTACTCGAAGAGTTTAGGGGTATTCAGTTGAGCATCTCAGGTTCTGCCGAAAAGTTCAGAGAGATTTCTTCAACGCTTGATAAATCTACTGATACCTTATCAAACCGTGTGTCAATACTTGAAAGAGCGCATACTGAGTTTGACTCAATGGTTAATATCTTGGGAGATGTAGGAACTTTACTAAATCAATTGCCGGAAAAAATGGAGCATATTCTAAGCTCTGTTGATTTAACACTTGATTCAGTAAGTAACAAGATGAAAGATTCAGCTGAAACGATGAATTCGAATACACTTAAATCAGTTGAGAAAATTGAAAGTGTTATTTCCTCTGCCAGTAACCAGTTAAGCAACAGTTTTACTGAAGTACAGGAAACACAAAAACAGCTTTTAGAGCAGCAGATGTCGAATATTGGTGCGTCAGATAGTTTAATTAAGCGTTTTAATGAGACAATAGCAGCTGCAGAACTCGCCGGTTCATCAGTAAATGCGACATTATCAGAGTTTAGGTTAATTCAGGAGAGTATTTCTGCTATATCACAAAAGTTTAAATCAATCTCTGATGTTATAGGCGAGAGCTCTCAAATGCTTACCAAAAGAGTGGCAAGCCTGGAAGAAACCTCCCTGGAAATGCTTGAACGAAATAACACAATTATTGATAACTATAATCAAGTTGGTATCGAAAGTTCAGAAAGGCTCAAAGAGTACACTGATAAATTTGCAGTTATTGAGCAGGGGCTAAGTGGTGTATTTTCTGAATTGAATAAAGGATTATTAGGCTACAGTAGCACAGTTGAAGATACCACAAAGAGGTTTTTAGAACAGTACTCTTCAGAAGCCAGTAAAACACTTGATAAACTATCCGGCTTGCTCAGTGGAATTGAAGACTTATTTAGTGAACTGAGTGACGAAATAAGCAGAATCAAAAAATAATGGATAATCAAGAATACAATAATGGTGATAACTTCTCGCTGTCCATTGGTGACCTGATGGCTGCGCTAATGCTGGTGTTTATACTGCTCTTTATAACGACCATTATTCAGGTTCAGCAGCAGACCTTGGCTATTAACCGAATAGAAGATGTGAGAAAGCAGCTTTATGACAAGTTGAACGAAGAATTCAGATATGATTTGCCACGGTGGAACGCATCCATAGATTCAGCTTTAACTATTCGGTTTAATAGTGATCCTGATTTTGATGGACCCAAATTTTTTTGGGAAACAGCCGGAGATTTCAGCCTTTCTGCAGATCATAAGTATATTCTTGATAACTTTTTCCCCAGATATGTGGTTATTTTATATGCTGATACATTGTCAAGATATATAAAGGAAATCAGGATTGAGGGACACACTGATTCGAGTTGGGGTGGTTCTGGTGATTCTTACATCAATAATATGGAATTATCACAAAACAGAACGCGGAGTGTTCTTACGCATGCTTTGACCACCATAAGCGAGCCTGATAATAAAAAACGTTCTTGGGTCACAGGAATTATCACCTCTGTTGGGCATTCATTTAGCCGCCCGCTTTTTCCTGATTCACCATTAGATCCGCAAAATCGCAGAGTTGAGTTCCGTATAGACCTTGAGGAATATTTGATATTGAGAGAATTACAGTCGGGTATCGTAAGCAAATGAAAACAGCTAATGAATTATTGGGCCTTAACTATTCTGTGCTATCAGGGAGTGGACTGAATACCCGTAGCCTGCAATATCATTTTGACAGACAAATAAAGGGTCTGCAAAAATTAGCTGAGAAAATTGACGCAAATACAGCTGAGATACCTGATGGCATTGATGCAGATTTTCTTGTTAATAAATTTTATACTGCTCTATCCCATAGAAATTACGAGAGTTTAAGCCGTAAAGAACTCAGGCATTTGAGCTACCTGGTTATCATGGAGCAGGAAAATCATAGGTCG
The DNA here is from genome assembly GCA_022565805.1 of Balneolales bacterium. Lineage (GTDB taxonomy): Bacteria > Bacteroidota > Rhodothermia > Balneolales > Cyclonatronaceae > Cyclonatronum. The sequence continues at coordinate 17,971 of JAIULZ010000065.1, read as the reverse complement.
ATTGTGTCTAATGATAAAGCATTTTCTTTTTATTTAGAACTCTGTGAAATCCACTGGTCGAATATATTATTAAATAGCCTTGTCTTTTTATTGTTCAGAATTTGGAATCAACCTCAGCAAGAAAGTGTAGATACTCTTCGTCTGACTATTCTAAAGTATCTGAATATGTATAATGGTAAACGCAAACACTTAGTTTTCCTGAAAGAGAACCCACAATTCGTACATAACAAATCAGGTCCAATTAAGTTAGCTGGTTTTTGTTCAAAATATTATCTTGAAGTTAGTTCTCTTGTTTTGTATATGCAGCTTGGTACCAGTTGGTTAACTTTGGGCTATTTTGAAGATGCCATTGTGATATTTTTAGACAACACTATTAAACTGGAAAACCCTGACTGGGAACAAAGTCTGCAATTTATTTTAAACCTTGGCCTTTCATCAGATGTTAAGAAAAGAGTGCTTGCACGATTTATTTTAGCTGAAAATTTAATGCAAAATGACAGAAATCGCAGGGTAGTGAGGCAATGGGCGATTCAATATATTGGGAAACCTAAAAACACTGCAGCGTGGAAATTAGATAATAATGCTGCCATGCCATCCGAAAAAGAGTTGTTGGAAAAGGCAAGACGCCAGGTGCTGGCATGGGTAGCTCGCGGGGTAATCGAGTTCTTTTTTGAAAAGTGCATAAATGAACCAAGGCGCCGAAACTTTTGGCTGCAATACGCGCAGGAGATATCAGACGTGAACGTATATGTATCGAACTATACAAAACAGTCCCTTAAAACAGACACGCGCTTTAAGGATTTACTTGACGACTATTTCACAATAGTTAATAATACATCAGACGCTGCGGCAATTATAATGCATGTCAAAAATTACGTGCTAATTGAGTTTAGTGATACCGGAAATGCATTTTTTGCTATAAGAGCAAAAAATTATTTTATAAATAACCGAATAAGCAAGGTCGAAGATTTAAAACCCGTGAACGTACCCATACTCTTAAGGCGTGACCGTACATATATTTTCGATATACAGGATGAAGGGCGTTTATCACATCATGATGGCGTATTGAACTGGGAAGAATACTTCGCGAAATGGATAGGAACCAAGGTAGGTGTTTATGTATAAATGGACGTATGATACAGGTTTTAACTTTGTCTTTGACTTAAGTACTACTGAATGCACTGATGGTCTTTTAGCTGAAACCAATGAGGCGGAAGATAACAAGCTTAGGTTTGAGATCTTGCAGCAATTGGTTGATAACGGGGCTGCCATTGCTGAAGGGGTAAGCTTTACAGTTCCTGCCGAAAATATTTATAGTATTGATTTTGCCGATTGGATTCAGCTTGGTCTTCCTGACATTTACCCTTACAAAATAGCGCTAAATTCTGATGGTGCCCTTCGAAGGCCTGACTTTCGATTTCGATTGGTGTTTTGTGATTTCTGGCCCGGTGGCGAAGTTTTTTCAGTAAAGTTGAATGGTCCTCTTATTCGACTGAATGATTATGAATACATATTAACCCCGGAGCAATATACGCTGGTGAAAGAAACACAACGGTTTAATAGCCTGGCAGAGACACTTCAGCCACAAGATCATGAATTACTCAGAGTTTATGGCAGGGTCAAAAAAGCAGCTGAGGCAGCCGAGGCAGAGCTTCATCAGTACATAATAAATGAAAATGTATTGGAACTCGATACTTTTTCGATTGATGTTAATTATGAAAATGAGGTTCTGGAGGTTAGGCCATTAATAGCACCGGATAACACGGTTGATAATAATGATCCGACTAATTCCGATACAAATGAAAAGTTTCTAAAGACTTTTGACCGAAATCTGAAAATTAAAGAGGTATACACATTAGCAGGGGAGGGAGCGGTCAGAACCCGGGTTGTAGTTGGTCCTGAAGCGCAAAGTGAATTAAAAAAAATAAAAACTGAGTACAGAAAGATAACTGATGCTAAACAGCAAGAGTTGTTTTTGAGGCAGACGGCTAAGTTTTTGGATCCTGAGATCGTAGATTTTGAAGTTGTTTACAGTGATAGAGTAATCGAAATAGGTGTATTTAAACCAAAGTATTATCCTTTTGTAAGTGCGTATAAATCAGAATGGATTCCCGGCATCATACGGGAAAAAAACGGTGTCAAAACTAAAGTTGAAATCAAAAATAAGAATACCTTAGCAGAATTTAAGGCTGTAATAAATGAAGCTGAAAAAGAGAACAAGCAGACTGTAAACTTCAAAGGCATTGAAATAGACCTTCAGGATGCTAAGAGATATTTTGACTTTGCTGAAAGACAATTAAGCCAAAAAGATAAACGTCAGAAAACTGTTGAAAATCGTGAATCAGGTGAGCGTGTACTAGTGATTATGGAGAATGCGGAAGAGAACATTTTCCGACCGGATGGTGCCCAATTAATTGAAACAGGTAATTTTTCCTTTGAGAGTGTTGAGGGTTTAAAACAGGGTTTAGAGTTAAAAGACTATCAGGTCGAAGGTGTAACCTGGTTGCAAACCCTGCATCGAAATGATCGGAATGGCGGTCTATTGGCCGATGATATGGGATTAGGCAAAACATTACAGGTGCTATACTTCATTGAGTGGTTGGTACGAAGTAAAAAGCTAACTAAGCCTATCCTGATTATCGCCCCCGTTGCATTGTTAGAAAATTGGGAAGAAGAGTATAATAAGTTTTTTCCGGAGAGAACTTATCCTGTTGAGCACTTGCATAATGCCGGTTGGCTTAGCAAGGTGCCAACAGCTGAAGTGATGGACCGATTGGAGAAAGCCGCAGTTTTCCTGGCTAATTATGAGACTTACCGTAACTATCAGCTTACCTTAGGTGCTGTAGACTATGCCGCTGTAATTCTTGATGAAGCACAGAGGATAAAAACACCGGGCACCATTATTACCAACGCAGTTAAGGCGATTAAGAGCGACTTCCATATAGCACTAACAGGTACGCCGGTAGAAAACTCACTGGTTGATTTGTGGTGCATTGTCGACTACGTTGCGCCCGGACTCCTCGGTTCTGCTAAAGAATTCGCAAAAAAATATGACCGTCCGTTAAGTAAACCTGAAACAGACATTCAGGCTTTAACTGATGAACTAAGATCGCGTATTGGCACCTTTTTGTGCCGTCGGTTAAAAAAAGATGTATTAAAGCATCTTCCACATAAAGAAGAGTACTACGATGATTATCGGGTCACAATGCCTGATATACAGATGCATCGCTACAAGCTCGAGCTTGAGTTAGCAAAAGGTGAAACCCCAATAACATCAGGTGAACAAACGAAGCAGCATATACTCAAAACCATACGTAACCTTAAATATATATCTGAACACCCCTATCTCGTAGAATATGATGTGTTGAAATTCGAAACTGATGAACTCATCAAGACCTCGGCTAAGCTAATTGCTACTATCGACATTTGTGACAAAATTAAATCAAATGGGGAAAAAGTAATTGTGTTCTCAGATAGCAAGCCGGTTCAGGCAATGTTGCGCAAGGTTTTCAGAGACCGGTATCTGTTAAATTGTAGTATTATTAACGGCGATACGCCTGCTGCATCAGTTGATAAAAAAAACGGGCGATTATCAAGGCAGCAAACGATTAGGAAGTTTTCAGAAAGTACCGGTTTCAACATTATAATCATGTCCCCTTTAGCTGCAGGAGTAGGCCTTAATGTGACTTCGGCAAACCATGTTATACATTATTCAAGGCACTGGAATCCCGCTAAAGAACAACAGGCTACAGACCGGGCATACCGGATTGGCCAGGAAAAAAACGTACACGTGTACTATCCTTTTGCGGTTGCTGATGGTTTTCAGACCTTTGATGAAACGTTGCATGGTTTGCTAAGCAGGAAAAAAAACTTAGCAGAAGGCGCACTTTTTCCAACGGAACGTATCGAAGTTAGCCAGAAGGATGTGATTGATGGTTTGTTCGGACATTCAAATAATGATGATGATTTTGTTAGAGAAAATCCACTGCGAATTACAGACTTAGATAAGATAGCAGCTGACAAATTTGAGGCAGCTATAGGTGCTATCTATAAAAAACAAGGATTTGATGTCGATTTAACACCTTATGCCGGAGATTCCGGGGCAGATGTTGTAGCTTTAAAAGCGGACAGCTGCTGCTTGATACAGTGCAAACGTTCATCAGGTGCAGTTGACGGGAGGGCAGTACAGGAAATTGTGACCGCAAAAAGATTATATGAAAACAGATACGGGGAAACATTCGAGCTGTGCGTAGTGACAAATAGTGTCCTTACTCAGGGAGCACATCAGCTTGCCAGAGAAAATGAGGTAATAGTTTTTGAGAGAGAGCAACTGTCTCGTCTTCTCGATACCAATAAAATTCTATTGTCAGAAGTTTATTTAGTTGAAAGAGAACGCCGAAATACCCTCATTTAATACATTGCACAATTTCCTCGAATTTTTATCAATAAGTGTATTCAGCCAGGAAATACCATAATTTTATAGCGGTCTGAAATAGTTTATCAGCAAATTGAGTATTTAAATTAATCTGACCTTATTGTTTCACTATAAACTGCCCCGCCTTTAATCGGCGGCTTTAGTTGAAGTGAAATCTAAACTCTGCCTATTCTAAATTATGTGGGGCTAGCTTTGTGAGGAAAAGTTAGCTTGAAGCCTAATCTGTATGGTTTATCTACACCCCAGGCAGCCAACTGACGCATTCCATTACTCGTATTGCTAACATTTTGGCTAGTTTGGCCGTAGGTAATATGTACTAAATCGGGCATTTTATTTTGTTTTGAATGTCTAAAATTATGTCTGAAATGTCTAAAAATATTCTTGTTTAGACATTTCCCAAGATTTGCCTACAGGACTTATTATACCCTGTTTTCTAAGGGTTTGTACTCTATTCTTAATCTTGTTTCGCTTTTGTTCAATGTCTAAAAGATCTGGCAGTTTGTCTAAAAGTATTTTTTCTAAATCTGCATTGTGCCCCTCTCCAAATTGTTTCAGATAGTTAATTGTTTTTTTGCAGTATGTATCATTAATATCTCGTTACTGAATGTAAGTGGCTATATCTCCGTATAGTCACACAGCTATAGTCAAAATGTGAAAATTGGGTTTACTAGCTTTAATCACATCCTTATTTCGCAGGAATGATATTCCATCCGAATTTAATGATTACTTTTCTGAGACTTTATCCAAATGATTATCCCATTCCCGGTAAAATAAAATCACCCATCTTTTCAAGAAAGTAAATATTATAGCTCAATTTCATGTCATATTGAAAACCTAATAGAAGGCTTTGCAAAGCCTTCTTTTATTGATGTGACTTTATCGCGCAGGCTGGGGGTTGATATGCGAATACACTTTTGAGCTCGGCCATTCTACGCTGACCTCTGTCCCGCGTTTCTCCGTCTTTGTTCCATGGTTATTTAGAGTGCCCCCCTAAAACATTTTCGGGGTGCAAAATACAAAGCTAAACCCCGAATTTATTCTAAGTTTAAAAAATAAAAAGCTTTTCAAAAACTTAAATCAAGAATCCCTATTCTTACAGACAAACGAAGTAGTAAAAACCAAAACCGGTTGTGCTTATATTACAGAAACCGACCTTATAATGCGGGACTAAATTATTAATTATGGAAGCAACGAATAAGCAGGATATGAGTGCATTAGCTAACCGTTTGGAAGAGTTGAATAAGCTTTCCATGATCGGGAATAAAGGGCTTAACGGGGACCAAATAAATCTTCTCATAAAGGATCTGTTTGAAGAAGGTTGCCCTGTTAAGCTGCGTGCGCTTAGCGAGGAAGAGTACAGGCAAATTCCTATACTTATGCAGGTCGATTACATCATGAAAAGAATCGCAGAAGCAGGTGAAATAAAGCTAACCCAAAAAGGCTTTCTTCCGGTTAAAATGGTAGCAGATATTTACAACCAAAGGTATTTACCTGATGAATACATTGAGTCTGGAATTACCAAACTTTATAAAGAAACCGATTCGGATTTTATACATTTGTCGGCCATTCTTCTTAGGCTTGCTGGGTTAACCAAGAAACGTTACGGGAAACTTAGTCTAACCGCAAAAGGTGTTAAAATAGCAGACAATAAAGAGACTTTATTAAAATTGTTGCTGGATACTTTCGTAAATAAGTTCAACTGGGCCTATTTTGATGCATATAATAACAAGTATGCTGGTATAGTTGCTTCCAGCTATTCACTTTTTTTACTTCATACGTTTGGTGATGAAACCAGAGAAACGCACTTTTATGCCAAAAAATATTTTGAAGTCTTCCCGGAACTGCAGCTAGTACCTTCACCTGCAACCTATAATGAAGGTCATAGAATGGACTACAGTAGTTATGTATTACGTACTTTTACCGTTTTTATGAAAAATTTCGGACTCGTTGAGCTTTTTAAAGGTAAACGCGACTATTATATAGAATCTGATCATAGTGTAAGGAAAACGGCTGTTTTTGGCAGACTTTTTCAGTTTGATCTGCCTTGATGCATACCGATGCGGTATTTGGCTCGTATTCCATAAATTTGGTTAATCCACTATTCCGAAAAACCTGCGCTGTTCCGGCGATAAAATAGCTTTATCGTTTAACGGAATGCCGCCAAGCCGGTACGGATCGATCTGGTAATGCACGCAAATGCGGTCTATGAGCTTGTTTCTTTCATATACGGCGATATATTCACAGTCCGGGATTTCAGCTGCGCTCGCCTCATTGTTTTGGAAATCTACGAGGTAGCTTCCGTCGCCAAAGCGGTTCATTAAAGTTAAAAGCAGTTTCCGGGCGTCATCCGAATCCGGAATGGTGGCCCGCATTTCCCGCACAATTTTGTAAGTAGAGTCTGTGCCTGCATACCGTACATCAGATCGTTCTATGGAGCTGCTTGCCGCGCTTAGCCTGTAGCGTACGGTTTGCCCGCGGGATGAGAGAATAATATTCTCCGGAAAATCTATAAGGTATCGGTTATGATGGTAGCGGTTGCTGTGTTCTGCCGGGTTTAGCGTGGTGATGTCGGCAAAATAAGCGCTTTGATGCGGCGGAAATATGAGGTGGGTTTCGTCCTGCAGGGGTGTGGCCGTAGCGGTGAGCCAAATTGTATGTTCAGGCGGATATACGCGTGGTTCCCCGGCTGTTGCGGGCATGTAAGTACTAAGATGGTCGTGCGAATAAGACCTTTTTTCGTGCACGCCCGATCCGGTTTTTGAGCAGCTGAGTATTAGGCCGGGCAGGGCAGTTAGCAGCAATACTCTTAAAGCAATGGAGTAAATATGAATGCGCATAATTCAGTTTTGTTTTCCCCGTAATTTTCTGTGAAGCGGTAATCCGGCAGTAATTACTAATTCCCGCCAAAGACCTATTGTGCTAAGCCAGGCTCAGGCCGACTATCATAAAATAAACGAGATTTTCGCTTTTTGCGTACGCGGTAAACATAAAATGATGAATACATTAATCCATGACCAGAAGTCCTTTCTTGCTTCAGCTGTCGCTTATAAGGCTGGAGGGGGATTTCCCGAAGTGCTTTTTAAAACTGGTTGAAAAATAGCCCACTTTGTTGTACCCAACGGCCTTGGCGGCTTCGCTTACATTAAGACCTTCTTTGGTAATCAGCACCTTTGCTTCATTTAAACGCAGCTGTTTAATGTATTCATTCAAGGTTACGTTGCTAATTTCCTTCCAGTCGCGATAGAGTTTGGTTCGGCTTATATAGAGCGCATCGGCCAGTTCGTTTACATTCAGGTCCGGATTTCCCAGGTGGCGATAAATAAGCTCCCTCACCTTTATTTCGAGTGGTGATGACGGTCGGGGATTCGTTTCCGCATTTTCATTCTGCTCAGATAATGAAACCGATATTTTCTGGAGCTGCAGATTCTGGTTCGCTTGTTGAGTGCTAAGTATGCTTTCGCGGCGAAGTATGGCGGCAATTTGTGCCAGTAGCATATTGTTGTTAATGGGCTTGGTCAGGTAAACATCGGCCCCCGACTGCAGGCCGGCTTCGCGGTCGAGAGCGCTGCTTCGAGCCGACAGAAATATTACGGGCAGATGCTTATATTTTTCCTGTATGCGCAGTTCGCGAACAAATGCGTGACCATCCATGCCGGGCATCATAATATCTGAAAGCACCAAATCGACCTTTATTGTTTTCAAATGTTCGAGCGCTTCGTTTCCATCGGCAGCCGATAAAACGGTGTAGTAATCCGACAAAAGGTTGAAGAGATAGTTTCTGAAATCAAAATTATCCTCCACTATCAGAATGGTCTTTATTTCTTTTTGTGTGATGCGCTCCATTTCTATGGCTTCTTTCGGGTTGGCGCCAGTATTATTCAGTTTCCAGTCAGCGGTTTTTACAGAGCTTGTATCCGGCTCATTTTCCCGCTTTTCCTGTATTCTTACAGAATCGTTCGCTTTGAAATGGGCATATCCTTTTTGCAGCAAAACGGTAAATGTGGCTCCTTCTCCGGGCGCAGAATTCACCTCTATACAGCCGTTCATGTGCTGAATTAAACCCTTCACCAGAAAAAGACCAATGCCGGTTCCTTCCGAAGCTTTAGCTCCCTCAGACTGATATAAATATTCGAAAATTCGTTCATGATCACTTGCCGGAATACCTGGACCCTCATCCCTTATTTGTAGTCGTAATACGGTGTCATCATTTTCCAGATGTACCGAAATTTCGCCTTCTACGGGTGAAAACCGAATAGCGTTGGCCAGCAGATTTATTACAATTCTTTCGTAGGCATCCGGATCGATATAAAAGGGTTCGCTAAGCTCGCAAAGATCGAGCTTAAGATTGATCTTTCGCTCTGCCAGTTTAGAATGAAATTGCCCCGCAATTTGAGCGGTAAATTCCGGTAAGTTTATTGCCGTATGAGAAAGCTTTAGAGCATCGGCATTTAGCCGGGTAACGTCTAAAATCTGATCGGTCAGCTGATTAAGGCGCTTGCTGTTGCGGAGCATTAGCTTGAGTTTCTCGCGGGTCTGTTCCGGGTCGCCATTCGGGTGCTCGGGGCTGTTGAGCAGATCCTCAAGCGGATTTATGATGAGGCTCAGCGGAGTTTTAAGCTCATGGGTTATTCCCGAAAAAAAGCGGGATTTTTGCTCGGCGGCTTCCTTAAGATCGATGGTTTGGCGGTCTACCATGCGCTGCAGCTTTTGCTCGCGAACTTCCAGGCTTCGTATTCTGTATCGAAATCCGCCATAGATGAATCCAACGATCATAAAAAGTAAAAACCCTCGAAAAAGCATAGTTTCATGAAATCGGGGAGGTATAACAATCGAAAGACGGGTCTCTCTTACTTCGCTGGGCTGTCCTGGCCTGCTTACGGCTAACCGGAAAGTATGTTCTCCCGGCGGAAGATTAGTTAGAATTGCTTCGCGGTTGGCGGTGGCGTCTTCCCAGTTCTGATTTACGCCCTCCAGCTTGTAACGAAATTCCAGACGCTCGGGTGTGCCAAAGTTTGGCGCAGATAGCCGGATACGAATATTGCGAATCCCATGCTCGAGTATGCTTATGTCGTTTTCGGGGAAACTGTAAGCATCACCAGAATAGCTAATGTATTTTATGCGCGGAGTTGGTGTGTAGAGCCCTTGTAAATTCGCGAAATCGGATGGATTTATGATGGTAAGACCGCTTTGATTAGGAAAATACAGTAGCCCTGCGCTGCTCAGTAAGCCTGCGGTTTGTACGCCTCCATTGGCTTCCCTGTTGTGCATCCCGTCCTGCTCGTTTAGGTTTAGCACCGGCAATTCAGAAATATAGTCATCAGCGAAGTCATTTAGCGCGCTTAAAGGAACTCGCATGATGCCGCCATTAGAGGAAATCCATAAATACCCATAATCATCCGGTATAATTCTGTGAAGTGAATTGTGGCTTAAACCCTCATTTTTAGTAATAGTGCGAATTTGCGGATTCGAAATCCCATCCGGAAAAACCATACGCGACAGGCCCAGGTTTTCGGTGGCAACCCAAACGGTATCTGCCGATTGAGGAAAAATATCACGAATAATATTGCTGCTTAAATCGCTGTTTGCCATGGTGTAAGTAAGAAGCTCACCGTCCCGCAGAATACTTAGGCCATTTCCATTGGTTCCTATAAAGAGAGTGCCGTCATCATATTCGCGAATAACCCGAGCTCCACGTAGTACATCAGAATCGGCTTGGAGGTAGGGTTCAAATAGACTATAGGTTCCATCTCTTCTCAAGACCATTTTCGTTGTAGTTCCAATAATCAAATCCCCGTTTAATCGGTGATGCATTGCCTCTACGGTAGTTTCGACCGGTAATTGAGCTTCGAAATCAGGATCATTATACCAGTCTGACCCGTCAAAAAGCCATAAGCCGCCTCCCCACATGCCGGCGTAAATCTGCCCATCATTATCTTGAAACAGAAAGCGGTTAAAATATCGGTCGAGTCTGCTGTTATCGGCGCTCCAGTTGCTAATAGAATTATCGCTAATTCGAAAAACACCATTTCGCAGGCTGCCCGCCCAGATTGCTCCATCATCAGCTTCGATTACCGGATACATATTTTCAAAACCGGAAATATGTCGGGTGCCTAAATTCCGGATTTTCGAAGATTGTATATGATAGATACCTCTTGAAAAAGTTGATAGCCAAATACCGCCTTCGCGATCGGAAAAACTAAAGTGGATATCGCTGGTGCTAAGTACGGTTTGTCCGTCTATGATTACCTCATTTGGCGTAAAACGTAGCGGTTTGCCAGCCGGATCTTCAAAATCCAGCTTGCTGCGATCCAGACGGCTAAAAAAATCGTGTTCGGTTTTCACAATGCTGTTTTGGTCTTCATCATAAATGAAGAAGCCATGAGTAGTATTCAGCACTATTTTGCCATTGCCAATAGAATGAACATTCCAGACATTAAACTCATCTTCTGCCAGGAGATGACTAAAGATGATGTTGTTATCATCTAAGCAAAACGTAAATACGCCATACTCTGATGAAAACCAGATCTTATTTCCAAGTAGTGTAATCGTATGAATAAGATGAAGCGGCAGCGGAGCCTGATTTTCCCGGAACAGCAACTCTGTGGTGTTATTTCTATATAAGAATACTCCGTCTGCTGTGGCTGCAATAATGCCGTTTTCTTGAAATGGCTCCAGAATATAGCTTTCTGAGTAAGCAAAAGGTACGGTAGCTTCCGGAAAGCGATCTGTGGCGGTGTCCCACACAAAAGTACCCTGTGACGAAGCCAGCCAAATGGCACCGTCGCCGGTTTCTGCAATATGGTTTACGCTACCTCTGAAACTATCTGCATCAGGACGGTACGAATAAAAGGTATTTTCGCTTTTCCGGGTTATGGTGCCTGTATCGGTTAGGAGCCAAAGATCATTGTTTTGTGCCACAAACAGGCTCATAAAGCGGTTCGAAAAAATGCCGGATGTGTTTCCCGAATCGAACACCTCGAAGTTGTATCCATCGTAGCGAACCAGTCCGTCTAAGGTGGAAAGATATAGATATCCATACTCATCCTGAACAATTCCGTTAATGTAATTAAGCGGCAGCCCATCCGAGACGGTATAGTTTTTAATTAAGTACTCTTGCTCGGTTATATTAGTGGGTAAGAAGAGATATGGCAGTAAAAGTAGCAAATGTAATAGCATGGGTAAATACGTCTTCGGCGGAAGTTGCTTGCAGGTATGTTTTTAAACAAAGGTGGGACAAATTTAAAATAATGTAAGATGCTTTGTTTTCCCAAATCAATATAGAGTTCTGTAAATCAGTCCCTGATAACGCTGAAACGCCGGTAAACTAAAATGGCGGGAATATGTCATATGCAGGCTCAAAATCACTATATGTGTGTTTTTTCCGATCAGACAAAATATTCCGGGAATGCATCACCTGTGCAAATGAAGCAAAGATTAAGTCGCAATTAGAGGCAGCGCTGATAAGAAAAGTGTGGGACAAAAGTGTAAACATTCGGGACAAAATTGGGGTCGCGTTGATTTATTTTAAAAATGGTTACTCACAGAGTTAAAGGGGCATACAGCCTGATGAGTATCCTGGATTGTGTTAATTCCGGTTTCCTAAACGAACAACGAAAGGGTTTTTCCCGGAATATTTTACATAGCATTCTAATAGCCTGCAAAGACCCATTTACCATCTATATCAAAACATCCCCATGAATTACGGCACCGATATTTCAAAAGAATTAATACATCAAAACAAACTGGACCGATCGATTCCCAAAAGACTTTCACATTTGTTGATCATCTCTATCACTTTTACTTCACTTCTGCTTGGATTAACAGCAGTGCAAGAGGCGAAAGCAACCAACCCCGATTTCTTTCTGGCCGATAACGGCGTTACGGTGATGTGCCCCGATGCGGCCGTAGGCGATACGGGTGAAATCAATGGCATCACCTATACCAAGCGCGACCGTGGCGGGCTTGATGCTTTGCGGGATGCTAACCAAAACAATCCGGAATTTGAGACCACATGCACAAGCGGGATTACGGATATGGGTGGGCTATTTTTTGGCGCACAACAGTTCAACCGCGACATTAGCAGCTGGGATGTGGGAAGTGTGACAAATATGAGCACTATGTTCCAGATAGCAACACAATTTAACGGAGATATCAGCAGTTGGGATGTGGGTAATGTGACCAATATGAGCTTCATGTTCATTTTTACCTTTGCATTCAATCAGGATATCGGTGATTGGGATGTGAGCAGTGTCACTAATATGGCTTCTATGTTCAATGATGCTGATGCATTCAATCAGGATATTGGTGGCTGGGATGTAAGCAGTGTAACCAATATGAACGCAATGTTCAGTGGAGCCATAGCATTCAATCAGGATTTGTCGGGTTGGTGCGTGGATCAGATTTCTTCAATGCCGGATGACTTCGCATTTGGGGCCACAAGCTGGAATTTGCCACGCCCCGTGTGGGGCAGCTGTCCAGTCGTAACCCCCGATTTCTTCCTCGCCGATAACGGCGTTACGGTCTTGTGTCCCGATGCCGCAGTTGGCGAAACGGGTGTGTTAAACGGCATCACCTATACCAAACGCGACCGCGACGGGCTGATTGCTTTGCTGAGTGATGACCAAAATCACCCCGACCTTGCCACCAGCTGCACCAGCGGGGTTACGAGTATGTTCGGACTATTTCAGGACAACGAAGTGTTCAATCAGGTTATTGGGAGCTGGGATGTGAGCAGCGTTACAACCATGTTCAGGACGTTTAATAGCGCTTTGGTTTTTAACCAGGATATTGGTCATTGGGATGTAGGCAATGTAAACAACATGAACTACACGTTTGATGGTGCATCCGCTTTTAATCAGGATCTGAATAATTGGGATGTAAGCGAAGTAACCACAATTACAAGAATATTTGCTGATGCGACAAGCTTTAATGGCAATATTTCCGACTGGGATGTAGAAAATGTGACAAGCAGCAGCGGCATATTCCAGAATGCAACCGCTTTTAATCAGAATATAAGCGAATGGAAACTTACAAATGTTACAAACTTTGGGGGTATGTTTTTTGGTGCCGAAAGTTTCAATCAGGATATAACCGGCTGGAACGTAAGTAATATAACCAATATGTTCAATATGTTTAGGGATGCAACAGCTTTTAATCAGGATATTGGTGATTGGGATGTAGGCAATGTAAACAACATGAGCTCCACGTTTGAGGGTGCAGCCGCATTTAATCAGGATTTAAATGAATGGGATGTAAGTAAAGTAACCTCCATGTCAAGTATGTTTGCAGGAGCGACGAATTTTAACGGCAATATTTCCAACTGGGATGTTGAAAATGTGACCAGTGGCAGCGGTATGTTTAAGGGTGCAGCCGCTTTTAATCAGGATATAGGCAGTTGGGAGCTAACAAATCTTACAAGTTTTGGAGAGATGTTTAGTGATGCGGTAAGTTTCAATCAGGACATCAGTGAATGGGAGACAGGAAATGTCACCAATATGTTTGCTATGTTTAATAATGCTAGCTCATTTAACCAAGACCTCTCCGGTTGGTGTGTAGAGGATATTTTCAGCACACCATCTAATTTTTCAACAGGTAGTGCACTTACCCCGGAACACTTACCTTTGTGGGGCACCTGTCCGGTTGTTAACCCCGATTTCTTTCAGGCCCTTAACGGCGTTACGGTCATGTGCCCCGATGCTGGTCTTGACGATACCGGAACCGTAGATGGCATCACCTACACCAAACGCGATCGCGCCGGGCTGGATGCTTTAATAGCTGATAACAACAGTTCAGCGCTAACCACTTCTTGTACCAGTGGAATAGAAGATATGTCCGGTTTGTTTGATGGCAGCAATATTTTTCTTAATGACATAACAACCTGGGATGTCGGAAGTGTCACAAATATGGCAAATATGTTTAGAGAGGCTTTAAGCTTTAGTAGTCCCTTAAACAATTGGGATGTAAGCAGTGTTACAGATATGAGCAGTATGTTTGAGTTTGAAAGTCCAGCTTTTTTCAACCCAAATATAGAAGATTGGGATGTAGGCGCAGTTACAGATATGAGCTCTATGTTTGTAAACTTGATTATTTTTGATAGTGATATAAGCGAATGGAATGTAGAAAATGTAGTAGATATGAGTTCTATGTTCGAAAATGCTGAAGAATTTAATCAGGATATTGGTGAATGGAACGTAAGTAATGTTACCAATATGAATCGAATGTTTTACTTTGCTAATTCTTTTAATCAGGATATTGGTGAATGGAACGTTGGAAGCGTAACCGATATGAATTCTATGTTTGAAGAGGCCAATGATTTCAATCAGGATATTGGTGAATGGAATGTTGGAAGCGTAACCGATATGAATTCTATGTTTGAAGAGGCCAATGCTTTCAATCAGGATATAGGAACTTGGGAAGTTGGCAATGTAACAACAATGGATTCTATGTTTCAATTTGCTGTGTCCTTCAACCAGGATCTTTCCGGCTGGTGCGTGGATCAGATCAGTAACGAGCCAGCTAATTTTGACCAAGGTGCTGATGACTGGGATTTGCCTGATAGCCGTCCCGTATGGGGCACCTGCCCGGTTGTTAACCCCGATTTCTTTCTGGCCCCCAATGGTGTAACGATAGTATGTACCGATGCAACTGTTGGCGATACAGGAACCGTTGGCGGCATCACCTACACCAAACGTAACCGCTCCGCGCTGAATGATTTGCTGGATGACGACCAAAATCACCCCGACCTCGCTACTACATGCACCAGCGGGATTTCAGGGATGGTCAATCTTTTTAGAAGCAACACAGCGTTCAATCGGGATATCGGAAGCTGGGATGTGAGCAGTGTGACAACTATGAGCAACATGTTTGATGGTGCATCTGCATTTAATCAGGATCTGAATAGCTGGGATGTCAGTGAAGTGACCTCAATGTTTCGCTTATTTGCAGGTGCCATCAACTTTAACGGTACTATTTCAGACTGGGATGTGGAAAATGTGAACAGTGGTAACAGTATGTTTCAGAATGCAGCCGCTTTTAATCAGAATATAGGCAGTTGGAAGCTAACAAATCTTACAAGTTTTGGAGAGATGTTCAGTGGTGCGGTAAGCTTCAATCAGGATATCGGTGAATGGGAGACAGGAAATGCCACGAATATGATTGCTATGTTTAATAAAGCGAGCTCATTTAACCAAGATTTGAACGACTGGGATGTCCAAAATGTGGAAACGATGAACGGTATGTTCAGGGATGCAGAACAGTTTAACGGTAATATCACGGGCTGGAATGTGGGTAGTGTAACTGATATGGCCGCGATGTTTGATGGGGCATCCTCTTTTAATCAGAATCTGAATGAATGGGATGTCCAAAATGTGGAAACCATGCACAGATTATTCTGGGAAGCAGCACAATTTAACGGAGATATCAGCGACTGGAATGTGGGCAGCGTGACAGATATGGCCGGGATGTTTTATCGGGCAGCTTCATTTAACCATGATCTTAACGACTGGGATGTCCAAAATGTAGAAAATATGATCGATATGTTGCGGGAAGCAGAACAATTTAACCAAAATCTATCCGGATGGTGCGTGGATCAGATTAGTAGTCGGCCAATAGGCTTCGACTCAGGTGCAGGGTCCTGGGTACTACCCCGACCCGTCTGGGGCACCTGCCTGTTCGATGCCGAGCTGGCCGGACCTAATGAAGGCTGGCGCATGCTCGGCGCCCCGGTTAACGATATTTCCTACGAAGGCTTTTTCGACGGCCTCTGGACGCAGGGTTTTCCCGGTGCCAGCGCTGAAGCCGGGTTTCCCAACGTGTACTGGTACGACGAAACCGCCTGGAACACCGAAAACAGCTGGGTCGCTCCGGAAAACGCCTCCAATATGCTCGGCAGCAGCAGCAACAGCTTCGACAATGCCGGACGCGGCGTACTGGCATGGATTTACGAAGACGACAACTACGATCAGACTCCCAACGGCTGGCCCAAAGCCTTTGACGCCCGCGGTCCGCGCAATCTCGGAGAAATCACCGTACCGCTAACATTTACCGAAGTCAGCCCGGCCCCCGATCCTGCCGATGATGTTTCCGGAATGCAATTAGCCAGTAATCCCTATTCGTTTCCCATTGAATGGGATGAAGTCGTAGCCGCCTCCACCAATATTTCCACTACCGCCTACTTTTGGGATTCCAATTTAGCAGGAGGAGCAGCTTATGTAGATACCGGAACCGGTGGAGGTCACGACGGCATCATTGCGCCTTTCCAGGCCTTCTGGGTGCAGGCCACCGCCGACGGAGCCGAGCTGGTATTCGACCCCGAGCAGGAAGCCACGGGTGGTGCCGGACTGTTGAATGAGAACCGGAGCGTGGCCGAATCGGATGGAAAGAAGGGTAAAGATGCCTCTGCTGATGAAAGTCTTACGCTGGAACTCACAATTGGCGAGCGCACATCCAATATCGTGATTAGTTTTGATGAAGATCGCAGCACGCATTCAGGTAAATACAATGTGCTTCAACTAACGAGTCTTTCAGCCCAGTACGCGCAGCTCTACACCGAAGGCGATGACGGCCGTCTGTGGCGGGTGCAGTATCTGGCCGATGCCGCAAGTATGCAGCCGGTTGCGCTGGGTATTCGTAGCAGCCTGAGTGGCGAAATGACGCTCACCGCCGCCGAGTTAAATCTTTCCGAAGATACCGAGCTGATTCTTCACGATCATCACACCGGAGCCAAAATTCCCGTAACCGCGGATATTAGCTACACTTTCACCTATGAAGCGGAAACCTCCGGTCGTGATGAAGCATCCCCCAACAGTTTTGAGGCCGCCATTGCGCAATTGACCAAAGCTTCAGCCAGGGACAAAAGCCCGGCCCGCTTCACCCTTGAAAATACAAATACGTCCACAAGCACTGGTGGTGATAACGATTTACCCCGCGAATTCACCCTCAATCAAAACTATCCGAATCCCTTCAACCCAACTACGCAAATAGAGTACGCCCTGCCCGAAGCGGCGGAGGTACTGCTAGACGTTTTTAATGTGATGGGTCAGCGCGTGGCCACTTTGGTGAGCGGTCAGCAGAATGCAGGACACCATACAGCAACCTTCGATGCGAATCGATTGGCGAGCGGGATGTATATCTACCGCCTCAGAGCAGGCAATTTTGTACAAACACGGCAGATGATGCTAGTGAAGTAGGAGTAAAATAGTGTACAGTAGCTTGGAGGACCGGGGGACAGGGGGCAGAGATCAGTTCGCGGGCTCAAAAATGACCGGGGACCGAGGACGGAGGACCGAGGGATAGTAGTCAGTGGTCAGTCTTCAGTGGCCGAGCTCAGAAGCAGATTACCATATCATAACCCAGCTCGAAGGGGGCAGCATATTTGTGGCCTGGGGTGGGGGCACGCATATTTGATCCAGATAGAAAATGCCGGTTTTGCATTTAGAAGCTCGATCGCAAACAGTGCCGTTAGGCACGACCGGTCTTGTAACCCCGGATGGAGGACTCTGCGAAGCAGTCCGTAATCCGGGGATTTGACCGGGGACC
>JAIULZ010000064.1 GCA_022565805.1 Balneolales bacterium | reverse complement strand
CGTAATTTAAATGGATTGAAGCCTGATTTTTAAAATTTTGATGAAGTTGAGCTAACTTCGTAAGAGATTTGATAGTGTGACCCAATAAAAAAAGGATGATGAAACGAGTTCATCATCCTTTGAAGTACAACACTTATCACTATTTCAAGCACTTGAGATTTTCCGCATGAATTGAAGAGTGCTCAAGCTTCTAATAATTGTATCGTTCTGGGCTTATATTATCTGTTTTGGCGTTCTCTCCACTCGCGATAATCTTCTATCTCTTTTTCGAGATCGCGGAATGCTTCTGTTGAGCGGAAACGGGTGTACATATTGTTGTTTTCTCTTATGCGCTGAGCCAAAGCTTCGCTCGCGGCACCAATAGGCATTTCAACAAGTGTATATGCGCGATAAACACCGTTTTCCTGGCGAATTTCCTGCTCTCTGGCTCTGGAGCCAACGAGTGTTTCTTCTACAACAGACTTATATGCCGAAGTAAATTGATCCAGCAATTCCGAATCTTCGCCTAAGCCAACCTCTTCCTGAAAACGACGCTGCATACCGCTCATACGAACTTCCATTTGTTGAGCAATAGCTGCACGGCCATCCATTAAGGATTTGTTTATAGCAACCTGCAGGTCGCGGGAAGAGCTCGTGGTAGCTGCAAACATATAGTTTGAGTCTTGGGGTGGGCTCAGGTACCAGCTCGGCAGATTAAGCGGGTTATTGTCTTTGCTTGAGCCGCACGCCATAACAAGGCATACTACAAGCACCATTAGCATTAAATTGACAGCTTTCATAAATATCTCCTAATTTATTATGGGTGTAGACTTTGGTCTAACGATTTGAATGTAAGCCTTGTTATACGATTTATACCAATTTGTGTTTCCGAAGTTTTTTGCGCGAACCAGTGGAAGGCTAATTTTTTAACACATAAGCAATAACGAGGTTCATGGCGAATATGAGGCTACATTTAAATCAATGCCAAATTTTTACTAATTTAAATAATAAATTACTTTTAAAAAATTCTTTGGGCTTTTAGATGGCAGCTTTTCTTTTTCGACCCTAACGCTTTTTAAAACAATAAAATCATTTATTTGCTTGTTAATTTAGTTAATAGTTTAGCCTCTACCAAACGAGCAACCAAACAAAAAAATCTGTCTCATTTTTTCCGTAGTTAATAGAGCACTTATGCGTATTCAACAACTTAAACTGTTTTTCCCGTTAGTTATATTTTTGGGGTGCGGCACCGCTTTCCTTCCTTTCTTTACCACGAAAGCCCAAACTCCGGATGAGCGCACTATAATGCTTTCAGGCAGATATCATTTTGGGGAGGGATACGGAGAAACACGGGAGCAAGCCATTGCATATGCCCGAACAGATCTAATCGAAAAACTGGTGGTGGTGGTTGCATCAGATTCCAGAATGCAGGTCCGGGAAACCGGCGAAGACGTTACCGGTTCTTTTGCATCACAAACAAGAAGCATTAGCCGGATGCAGCTCAGAGGGTTGGATTATCTGCCTCTCGAGCGCCGTGATGGCACATGGAGAGTTCTGGCCTTTATATCGAGAGAAGACTATTTATCGAGCCTGGAATCGCAGGAACAGCGCCTGAAACAAATCGTAACAGAAGCACAGCGGCAGGAGCGGTCTGGTTTATACGGCAGGGCTTTAAGGCTGTATGCACAGGCTCTTGTAGAGCTACAGTTTCATCCGCTTCCGGTTGGTATTTACGCAGGCCCAGACCAAAATGAACGTACTAATATAGATGTTTATGCCGAAAACCGCATTAGATCTATTTATAATGATGTAAGCCTGAGTATTGGCAACTTACAGGTACATTCAAGCCCGGATGAGGTTTTGTTTGAACTATATGCAAAGCTAAACGGATCTCCTGTAGACGGCACCCTGGCAGCTATTGACCGCCGCGGCTACGGTTTTACTGAATTTATTGATGGTTCTACAAGACTTTTTCTCGATACGCTTCCGCAGCAGCTACGTACTTCCTATACAATACTACTTCGACCAGCATATACTTCTAACGACGATGAGTTTATGGAGATCGCCGGTAAGGTACTGCCTTCTGTTCGTAAACGGGTAGAAGTAGATTTTTCGGATCAAATATCCATTGGATTTAGCGCGGTAAGGGTAGGTACTGGTGGCTATCAATTTAATCCGGAGATAAGAAATCTAGCCGTTACAGAAATTTCATGGGAGCTTGGTGATGGCACGGTAACGAATCGCACAAACCCCCGCCACGCCTATGAAGACCCTTCAAAGCCTTATACTATTCGTATGCAGGTTAATCGTATTCCGGAACTCATTATAGAACAAGAGCTACGCGCCGACGGACGACTATACCCGGTTGAAAGCAGAGTTCAGGTGGCCGAATCTTCTTCTGGTACAGCTACAAACAGGGCTGCGGTGCCTGCTACACAGCGAAGCCGGCAACTCCCTGTTGAAGAAACAAATACCCCCCCGGAAACCAATACAGCCGAATCCTTACCTGCGCCATATACTGTTCCGGAGCGACATAAACCAATTGTAGATGATTTAATTCGTGTACCCGATTTCGAGGTTGCCCAAACACGATTAGCACAATTTAACCGATCGGGACTTATTCGCTTTGGAAACGCAGATGCTGTTCTGGATGTAGTAAGTAGCTATGCCATGGTCATTAACCCAGAAACCAGAGCTGTAGAAGCAGTATTAAGCCCCGAAGAATCGGGATACCGCACAAGCCTTCGTACCGCTCAACTCATTGATAATGTATCTGAACGCTACAGAGGCATGCCGGTTGTTTGGATACAGATGCTTCGTTAAACGATTAATCCACAAATGGCGGGTTGCTTAAAGTACTAAAAGGCGCCGTAAATTCCCTTTCAATAAGTTGCCCATCCTGCCTGTACGATATTCTGTAAGTTACATTTATTGTTTGACCACCCGACTGATTTGTAAAGGTAAAAACATAAAAATTACCAATTCTGCGCTCTGTAGCCTCTCCACATCGAAAGCACCAGTAGAAATCGGGGCGTACATTTTGTCCAGGCAATACAGAAGATATAGATCTTCTTTCGGTGCTGAATTCAGAATAAGCTGATGACGGGCTTACGGATATTAGAGTAATTTCTACTGATGAAATAGAAGTCTCTCCCTCATTTCTCACAAAAACGTCTAACCCATAAATCGGTACTCCGTCGCTCAAACGGTAGGCACTTGCGCGATTCATCGTAAAAGAAACCGTTGTTAAAGACGAATCGTCGTCGTAGAGTAAAACAGATGCGACCCGGTCTGTTTCGTCGCATGAGCTCAGCATCAGCATCATGAAAACAGACAGACAAATAGCTAAGATGTACTTTTTTAGAAAAAAAACATTAAAACACATGGCTAAATCCTCGTTTAACTATTTAAAGATGATGCCGATTTCGGTTCGGTTAAATACTGGGTCTCCATCGAGCACGTCTAAGCCGAGGGTCATACTAAACTTAAGCCCTACAGACCAGCTTCTTGGCATAAGAATAACCCCAAGTTCATAAACCATATCGAGCGTATAATGCTCGTCCGACTCAAACTCAGAGAAGAACAAGGCATTTCCCTCAATACCAACCCCACCATAGACATCAAAGGGGCCAAGTCCTATTTTAGGACCGGTTACCATACCATACGACATAACCAGTATGTTTTCGTCATCTAATTGGTTTTGAAGTTCTTCAATAAGCGCCATCTGGTTAATCCCAAGATTCATGCCGAACATCCAGTATCTTTGAGAGCCATAAATTGAAAATGTAGCGCCAATATTACTGTCTATATTTTGCTTAAACGCGCTTGTATTCAGGTTAAGCTGAGAATAGGTAATGCCATAACCCGTAAAGCTATTTGGTGTGTAAAACCTTCTGGCCTGTGCCCGTCTCTGCTGTCTTTCCCTCTCTTGCTGCGCCCGGGCCTCTGCTTGCCGTCTTTCCTCGGCCTGTTGAGCAGCTATTTCCCGCTGTCGCTCCTGCTCTCTTAAACGAGCTTGTTCTCGCTCGTATGCCAACCTTTCGGCTTCTCCAAAAGCGACTTCGGTTCTGGTTTCTACATTTTCCTGAATAATAATCTGGCCCGTTATATCGGTATAACCACTTAGCGAACCTACATATTGATAGCGACCTACCGGAAGATCACGAATCTGATTTATTCCCGACCACTGATGGATTACCTGCCCCTGCTGGTTTATAAGCCTGAATTGGGCGTCCGGGCTTTCTGTTAAAAACCTGAGTGACCCAACTCGTTGCCTTAGTCTTATGCTTCGCTCTGCAACCTGTCCCTCCTCGATATTTACCCGTATTTCTTCGGGATAGTAGCCTTCTCTGTCTACGACAATACGGTATGTACCCGGCGAAAGATTAATTTCTCTTTGGCCAGTGTAATCCTGGCTATTAATTGTAACTCTGGCATTAGCTGGTACAACAGAAAGCGATAATGAACCCACAAAGCGGCGCATTTCAAACTCAAATTCATTAGCTGCACCCTCTCTTACCGTTATTTGTTGCTCCAGATCGCGGTATTCTGTTCTGCTAAGCCGCACAACATATTCTCCCGGAAACATAAAATGCTGCATTGGGGTTACGCGCGGTTGTGGAATATTATCCAGATATACCGTAGCTCCTTCAGGCACCGAACGAATGGTTACCCTCTCTTCTACAAGACCTTCCAGACTATATCTGAATAGCACGTTATCCTGGCTTACCACGATAGTTTCCTCTATGGTACGATAGCCTGCCTTTTCTATACGAATTTGCTGCGGACCAGTATCTATGCGCGTGGTTTGGTTAACAGGCACCACTTGCCCGTTTACAGTAAGGGTAGCATCATCGTGCCCTTCCACTAAAAAAGTAACCGGAAGTAAATCGGATGCTATTTCCACCGGACGAATAACATAATGAGAGGTCTCCCGCTGCTGAGGATTTCTTACCTGAAACCTGCCTGCTACATAATTATCTGCAGTTACCGTAAAAATTTGGCTAAATGGCCGGATAATTAAAATATACCGCCCACTTTCCGGTTCACTTCTGTCTTCCACAATGCCATCCATATTCGATTCGAACCGAAGCCCTGGTATGGTGGATCGTATAATGATGTACGCCTCATTGGGATAATCTACTGAAATTGGAATACCGCCGGATGGGTTCGGGTCGGGCTGTATTTCCATTTCCCTTAATTGTGATGTCTGGGCTTCGGCAGAAAGAAAAAGCGTTAAGCTAAAACAAACTGCCAGAGCCAGGCCGGAAACTATTTTTTGAAAATGCATACGCAAGCAAAGCTAATGGTGAAGGCTTTTGAAGCTATTTAGATTTTTTTTAGCTGATAGAAGACCAACTATCAAATTTTACAATACCTTAACAGACCTTATTTTAGAAAATATCCAGATCGCCGAGAGAGAATACTTCTGTTTCGGGCGTTACATAGCGTGGTTGCCATGTTCGAACATGAATTAATGGCTGATCATCCTGCCGGAAATCAATAAGCAGAAATAAATACCCATCGTCGCTGTAGGTTGCTGAGGAATAATACTGAACCAGAGAAACCCCATATATATATTCCATTCTGGGATGACGCACAATAGAAATATCATCGAATACAATGTCTATCCATTCATTTCTGGAAAATACTCTTGCTAATCTTTCCAGGTATTCATCTTTACTGAATCGCATATACTGCACCTGACTTTCAAATGGCGAGGTTTCGCCTGTTGCTTCAACTACATGCCCTACGATAATTAAAGCCTGATCGCTAAAAACCTGCTCTATAAAGGGCAGGTCTTTACGATTATAAGAAGTTCGAAACTGCTCTATAAACGCTAGTATATGCTGCCGGCGCGCGACATCTGTAACATCGAGCCCCTGGCGCAATAGTGCATTATAGCGGTGCAGAGGCAGTGCAATCCTGAAATCAATGAGTGTACCACTGGCTGAGAATAGCGCTACCGCCTCCTCCATGTGGTTTTCACCACTATCGTTTATCATTGTAATCGGGATGTCCCTCATTTCATAGCGGCCATCCGTTAGCTGGCTAACGCGTAATATTAAGGATTCTGCATCTACATAGAAAGGTGCGCTTCTCCACAACTCTCTCACCGCCCGGCGATACGTCTCGGCAGACTCAAAACCCTGATAGGATGGTTCTGTTTGCAACGAAAAGGCTTTATTAAGCTCGCTAAATCCTGCTGTAGCATTTTTCTCTATACTCTCTCTTAGGCTATCATCCTGCAAGTCTGCAACAAAAACTGTTACCTTACCATCTCCTGCTTCTCCATGCGCAAACATCGGCAGTAAGCAGAATAATGCAAGATAGAAACAGAATAGATTTTTCAACCTGATTATAAATAACATCTATTTGTTGTATTACGCTTTGGAGAGAAAAAAATCTTTTGAGGAAATCACGAGTCAACTCAACCTATTGTATTACACATACTTATAGTTGCAAGCAAATAAGTTGTTGCGCTCTGCGAGCACCGGAGTGCTGCGGTTTCAATTCATTCAGTTGTTACACAAGATATCAGTTTTATTCTGGGACTAACGAAAACTGCTTTACGAACACATAATGATTTTGCTGAGAGAATACCCGGCTTGGGTTTACTTTTGACCGAATTCAATATTTTAAAACACAAAGTCTAAATTCGAGCCATAAACCTGATATACTTTTTACATTTATTCAATAATAACGTTTTTTTTGACGGGCATCAATAAGTCACTGTTACAGGAAAAATAATGTATCTGAGGGGTAGCCTCAGACTATATAAAGACTGTTTGCGAGATAAGAACCAATACCAAAAACGCTCAAAACCCATAGTATTAAATACTTAACAGTATTAACCGTGTAACCCCTCGAGCAGAGTGTACGCGACAGGTAGAACCCTTCACAAATAATTTCTCTTGGCTACCCATTAAATGAGCGGAAATTTCAGATAAAAGAAGGCTTTCCAAATACATTATTTTGTAAAGCCTTCTTAAAAAAATAGCAATGAAAGATATTGCACAATTTAAACTACAAGCCGAGAATTCTGCGATTCAAATCGCGATCAGAACCGGCTGATGCAAAATCATCAAATGCTTTTTCGGTTACCTGTATGATGTGATTTTCGATAAAAGGAGCTCCTTCTGCGGCTCCTTGTTCGGGATGCTTTATGCAACATTCCCATTCCAGCACGGCCCAGCCATCGTACCCATACTGCGACAGCTTGCTAAAAACGGCCATAAAATCGGTTTGTCCGTCGCCCAGCGACCTGAATCTGCCCGGCCGCTGTACCCACGACTGATAGCCTCCATAAACGCCGGACTTACCACTAGGTATAAATTCTGCGTCTTTAACATGAAACATGCGAATATGCTCGTGATAAAAGTCGATAAACTGAAGGTAATCCATCTGTTGCAGCACAAAGTGGCTCGGGTCGTATAATAACTTTGCCCTCGGGTGATTTCCGCAGGCCTCCAGAAACATTTCGAAGGTAATACCATCGTGCAGGTCTTCTCCGGGATGCAGCTCGAAACAAACATCAACATTTCTGTCGTTACAGTAGTCAAATATCGGATTCCAGCGGTTTGCCAGCTCTTTGAAACCTTCCTCCACCAGGCCGGCAGGGCGTTGTGGCCATGGGTATACAGTATGCCATAGCAGCGCGCCCGAGAAAGATGCCATCACCGAAATACCCAGGTTGCGGCTTGCATCTGCAGCAAGCTGTAGCTGCTCTTTCGCCCAGGCATATTTTTTTGCAGGACTCCCTTTAGCGGAATCGGGGCCAAAACCGTCGTACATGGCATCGTAGGCAGGGTGTACAGCCATTAACTGCCCCTGCAAATGAGTAGATAATTCTGTGATGTGTACCCCACAGGCTTCTACTTTTGCTTTATATTCATCGGCGTAGGTTTTGCTTTTCGCCACTTTTTCCAAATCAATAAGGCGCGAGTCCCAGCTGGGAATTTGGACCCCTTTATAGCCGAGGGATGCCGCCCATGTACAGATATTTTCAATTGTATTAAACGGTGCGCTATCTCCGGCAAATTGCGCTAAAAAGATAGCAGGTCCTTTAATTGTCTTCATCTCAGATTTTTTTACTTAGGGTTTTCATTTTCTATATACGAATCACTTTCGGATGCGCGGGCATACTACCGGCATATGTTCAAGTAATTGGTTTTACTCAGGTCGCAAATGCCACCAGGCTCCCGCTGCCGGCATTCTACTAATCTGGTTTTCGTAGCCATCTGTTTAAATCAAACCTTGAAGGGAGTCCACTTCTTGTCTGACTGAGCCGATTCTATCATAGTACGCACAAATACCATTCCCCGTACACCATCATCTACACCGGGAAAATCATAGTCATAATCCGGATTTGTGATGCCTTTTTGTTTGTCGCGAACGGCTTCAGCAAATGCAAGATAAATATTTGCAAATGCTTCGAGGTAACCCTCCGGATGGCCAGCGGGCAAACGGGTATTTTTTACTGCAACAGCACTAAGGTAGCCAGTACCGGCTCTCAGAATCTGGGCTGGTTTATCGAGCGGTTTATACACCAAAGAGTTTGGATCCGAATGCGCCCATTCGAGTCCGCCCGATTCTCCATAAACGCGAATCCGGAGATTATTTTCTTCACCGGCAGCAACTTGTGTGGCAACTAACACCCCGCTAACGTTATTTTCGAAACGCAAAAGAGCGGCCGCATCATCATCCAGCTTTCTGCCTTCGACCACGATATTAACTTCTGCGCAAATTTCCTGTATACGCAAACCGCTTACATACTCGGCCAAATTAGCGGCGTGTGTACCAATATCGCCAACGGCACCTCCTTGCCCCGATTTAGAAGGGTCTGTTCTCCATGATGCCTGCTTGTTTCCATCGGCTTCCAAAAAGGTGGAGAGCCAACCCTGCGGATATTCCACAAAAATTTTGCGGATTTTGCCCAGTTCGCCGGCTGCAACTCGAGCTTTGGCTTCCTTAATCATGGGATAGCCTGTATAGGTATGGGTCAAAGCCAAGATACGACCGGCCGACTCCGCAACCCGCTTAAGTTCCAGTGCTTCATCAACCGAAAAAGCCAGTGGCTTGTCTATAATAACATCGAAACCATTTTCCATGGCCAGTTTTGCAGGAGCAAAGTGTACGTAATTAGGTGTTACAATAGACACAACCTGCATTCGCTCGCCAGCTGGCAAGCTTGCCTCAGAACGCATCATGTCATCAAAATTTGCATATACCCGCTTCGAATCCAGCCCCAGCTCTGTACCAGTCTGCATCGACCTTTCCGGATTACTGCTAAATGCACCGCAAACAAGCTCAAACTGATTATCTAAAAAAAAAGCTTTTCTGTGTACTGCTCCGATAAATGCACCAGAGCCGCCGCCAACCATTCCAATCTTAATCTTCTGCATCTGTTGTTTCTGTTTATTAGCAAGCTTTGCAAAACCGTTTAATTACACATTTTCTGCATTGCTAAACCGAAGCATCAGGGCTCCGGCACTAGATATAGCAAATTTTAACAGTCGCGTTTGTTCGAATTTGGTTTTTCAAATCCTGCTATTGGTTAATAATTTCTGCTCAATTTCTAAAAATGCGAACTTCTCGTATATCTTTAACCCAAAATTTTACCGCATTCTATGCCACAAATAAATCACAAGTATAGTGTTTGAATAAACGAAAAAATAACGCCACAAAACAAACCAGAATCTAAATTTACCGGGCTATTAAAAGACTTTTCAAGACCGTTTGACAATTACAATCCCCAATATATTAAAGAAGAGCCTTATGAGATTGTGTAAGCGCTTGCAGTTCTCATATTTTTATTCAAAATTGCACCGCACCTACATAAGCCTGCTTACAGCGTGCGAATACTTCCGAAAAGCTGTATAATCGGGTCTTAGATGACAGATACACCCGGATTCGAAACTTCATGCAAAAAAAATATTTCCTATTAAGGATACACGACTTTGCATTTGCGGCAAAATCAAAATTCTCTGGATTAAAACTAAAGTTTATGTATCTGTGCTATCTGCATAGGTTTCCAACAATAGATTCAATACCCGGCAAAATCAGTCTCAAAAAAATGACCCGGCAATAAAGTTTAAGCCGGGAATCGCGATTTTTATACAGGATGAAAACTATACATTTATTCACACAAAATTCAGCAATTCATGAGCTCGAAAGCTAATATCAATTTGCGTCTCAGCCTGATGATGTTCCTGCAATTCTTTGTATGGGGAGGTTTTTTTGTAACTATGGGCAGCTATCTTCTGGAAGTTTTCCAGGGAGAAGAAGGCCTTAACAGTATTATTGGCCAGGCATATGCAACCCACAACTGGGCTGGGTTGCTGGCTCCCTTGTTTGTGGGCCTTATTGCCGACAGGCTTTTTAATGCCGAAAAGGTTAATGCCGTTTGTCATTTACTGGGTGGGTTATTGCTATGGTACGCTTCTACCATTACCGATCCTGGTGTCTTTATATGGGTGATGTTTGCCTATTTTATGCTTTATATGCCTACTTTGGCACTTGTTAATGCTATTGCATTTGCCAATATCCAAAACCCCGACAAAGAGTTTCCCGCCATTCGGGTTTGGGGTACCATTGGCTGGATTATTTCGGGCTTTATTGTTGCACAAACTGTTTTAGGCTTTGTGAGCATTCCTCTTATCGAGAGTCTAACCGGTATTAGCAACGCGCAGGCAACGAGTATTCCCCTGCAGATGTGCGCCATTATCTCTGTGATTTACGGTTTTTACAGCTTTACTTTACCAGCCGCACCTCCTCAGGCTAAGGGTAAAAAGTTCAGTATTGGCGAGGCGCTCGGGCTAGATGCCATAAAGTTAATGGGTGAGCGTAATTTTGGAGTTTTCGCCCTTTGCAGCTTCCTCATTAGCATCCCCCTTGCTTTTTACTATGCCAGAACGAACGATTTTATTGCCGCAATGGCTTTTGGAGAGGCATCTGCTTCTTTTATGGCCATCGGGCAAATGAGTGAAGTTATTTTCATGCTACTCGTACCGTTTTTCCTGATGAAGTTTGGCGTTAAGTGGATGCTTCTTATAGGGATGCTGGCATGGACTCTCCGGTACTTTGTATTCGCGGCTTTTCCAGAATCTGCAGCTCTGCTCATTTTTGGTATAGCCCTACACGGTATTTGCTATGATTTCTTTTTTGTAACGGGACAGCTCTATGTAGATCGAAAAGCCCCCAAACCCATGCGGGCGAGCGCGCAGGGGCTTTTTGCCCTTTTGACCTACGGGGCTGGGATGCTTATCGGCAACTACCTCCTGGGTTGGTGGGGAGATTCCATAAATCTTGATGGTTCTACTATGGCAGGTTGGTTAGATGGAGCTTTTGCCTTCTGGAGCATGCCCGCCATGATTGCACTTGCGGTTGCGGCTTTATTCTACTTTACCTTTTGGGAGAAAAAAAGCGTGGATGAAGATGTTGTAGAAACACCCTAATTCTGCAATCCACCCAAGAAGCATTTATTCCCGGGGCTGCGCAAGGTTTATGCGCAGCCTTTTTTTTTGATGATTACTATACAGGCGAAGCCAAATTTTTAGCAACCTAAGTATACAAGATATCGGTAGTATAACTATAGAGCCCCCATAAAGCACTGTAAACACTGCTGCGAGCTATATTTCCAGCAGTCCTGTATGCCGTACTTTATGTATGCACAACTAAGAATTTTCATTTTTATATGAAGCAAATTCGTGTTTACCTTTTTACAGTTTCCATAATTGTAACCGGTTGGTTCATCTCTATGATGTACCTGAATTGGTGGGATATGTTTAGCGATACATGGCCCATTTCTATAACTATGGTGTTCGGTTCGTTTATTGCTGGTGCAACAGCAGAAGGCGGAGGCGCTGTCGCCTTTCCTGTTTTTACTAAGCTTTTTGGTATTGAGCCACACGATGCCAAGGTTTTTTCTTTTATGATACAGTCTTTCGGCATGACGATGGCCGGACTCTTTATCTACCTGAGAAAGATTAAAGTTCTTTGGAATGTTGTATTTACCGCTTTGACATTCGGGCTTCCCGGCTTGGTTTGTGGTGCACTTTTTTTACAGCTTCCTAACCCATATCCGAAGCTCGTTTTTTCTTTTATTGCTGGCGTATTTGGCGTGTTTCTCATCTATAACCGCTGGTTTATCCGGTTTAGCCCGGTTACAGAGTTTCGGTTTACATGCAAGACCGATTATTTGCTTATTGGTAGCACAGCCTTTATAGGAGGCATGGTTTCCTCTGTAATAGGAGTTGGCATAGATATGCTCACCTTTATCCTCTTAACCTTGCTTTACGGCATAAATGAAAAAATAAGCACTCCAACTACTGTAATAATTATGGGTTTACTCTCTTTAGGAGGGTTTTTCTATCACGGGGTCGTAGCCGCCGACATCCCTGCCGATGTTTGGCGCTACTGGATGAGTTGCGTACCAATTGTTATTTTCGGGGCGCCATTAGGGGCATGGGTTTGCAGTAAAATAAAGCGGGATCAGCTTCTTTACCTTCTTTTATTTCTTATTGCCATAGATGCGGGCTCCACGCTTTGGCTAATACCAATTACAGGCACAAGATTGCTCATTCTGAGCCTGGCACTACTTATTACTTCATCTATTTTTATTTCTCTGCTCTATAACCGAACCCGGTTTTTAGCGGGCAGAAATGATTCGAACCAGAATTAGAAGTACAATTAAAGGCAAGGTGGATTGAGCGTAAGAATCATGCTGTTTGGCAAAGAAACCTGCTTACTCAATAACAACACCCAATCTGATTCATTCTAATATTGTTTTACGGGGTTTGGTGCTAGAAACAATACAGGTGGCCAAATATATTCTGCGTTATTTGCTAATAAAGCATGTGTATATTTAGAGATTCAGGAAAGTTAAGTGAGAGACTTTTCAAAACCTTCATAAGAACAAACGATTGCATCGAGCAGCTCTCTATTTGTTTAAAAAGCGCTTTTTTTTCGATAAACTATTTTACAATCAAATCAGTATCGCATTATTTGATTCAAAGCAAACTTAGTGCGTTTAACTTTGCTATGAATAAACAACAGAAGCTGATGATTGCTAATTAACAGGGGTAGTAAAACCTCGTATATCTTTGTCACCAACCGACCGGAATGTTTATTGATGAATAGACTTTCGTGCCTTCCTGGCTGGATTTAATAAGCTGTTTCGATCATCTGCATTTATACCTCAACAACGAAACAAGCTATTATCGTGGATTTAACATTATCAATTGTATGCAAATCCTCACCAGTACAAATCATTTAATAAAAATATGTTATGTTTCCTAAAACCAATATTCTGTATGCCTCCCTGCTGCTTGTTTTCCTTACGGTATCCTGCGCCTCTGTACACGTAAGCAACTCACCTCAGGAACAAGCCTATCAGCAAGGCTGGATTCTTAAAGCCGGTGATATAAACCAGGACAACTACTATGGCGTAACTGTAGCAAATGGCATGGTCGGCCTGGTATCTTCGGCTAGTCCGCTACAGATAGACGACACCGTTCTGAACGGCGTCTATGATTTTTACGGCAGAGGGCGGGTTTCAAATATTCTGCGTGTATTTAACTTTGCCGGGATGATTCTTGATGTAAATGGCACCCGCATCAACAGTAATAATATTAGTGGCATGACACAGCACGTTAATATGCGGGAAGCCTATTTTGAAAGCCGTTTTACTTATGATAACAAAGCGGAAGTAACCTACAGAGTTCGATCTTTGCGTCATCTTCCGTTCACCTCATTAATTGAAATGGAAGTAACCGCTCTCGAAGATATTCGTATTCGTCCGGGAAGCGAGATACGCAGTCCGGCTCACCTTCGGGATGTGCGCAATTTTTACGCAGAAATAGACCGCCCGCACGTAAATATCCCACTACTGACTTCTGTTGCCGACAGCCCAACCGGAAAACACCGCGTTGCTGTATCAAACAGCTTTTTATTTGATGAAGACGTGCGACCAAGGCTGGTTCACGAAGACTGGGATCATGAAATGCACCTGGTTCATTTTACCAAAGATCTTAAAAGAGGCGAAACGTATCGGTTTACGGTAGTGAGCTCTGTTATTTCTACCGAACACGTAAGCGACCCTCATAACGAGGCTGAGCGACTAAGCGTGTACGCCATGCTCGAAGGCCGTGAAAGACTAATACAAAGACACCTTTCGGCCTGGGATGAGCTTTGGAAAAGCGACATTATTATAGAAGGGAATCTTCAGGATCAGATAGATATTCGATCTGCGCTATATCATCTATATTCTTTTGCCAGAGAAGGCACAGGATACAGCCTTTCGCCAATGGGTCTTTCGGGCCTGGGCTATAATGGGCATGTTTTCTGGGATACCGAACTTTGGATGTATCCTCCTCTGCTTATTCTGCAGCCGGAAATTGCCCGGTCTATTATAGACTACCGGTTCAACCGGCTCGATGGTGCTCGAATGAAGGCCTTTAGCCATGGTTATAAGGGAGCGATGTTTCCGTGGGAGTCTAACGATACCGGTGAAGAAGCTACCCCTGTATGGGCACTCACAGGTCCGTTCCAGCACCATATTACAGCTGTTGTTGGTATTGCATTTTGGAATTACTTCCGCGTAACTCAGGATGTTCAATGGCTTCGGGAAGAAGGTTACCCGCTCCTGCAAGAAGTTGCCGAGTTCTGGGTAAGCCGCGTTGAGGAAAACGAAGAGGGTGGCTTCGACATAATTAATGTTGTTGCCGCAGACGAGTATGCAGAGAACGTAGACAACAACGCATTTACCAATGCTGCGGCCATTAAAGTGCTGCAATATGCCGCCTCGGCAGCAAGGCAACTGGGTTTAGAGCCAGACCCGCAGTGGGAAGACGTGGCAAGCCGAATCGTAATGCTTGAAATGGATTCTGGAGTTACAAAGTTGCACGCTACCTACCAGGGAGAAATGACAAAACAAGCCGACGTTAACCTGTTAAGCTACCCGCTCAGACTAATTACAGATCGGGATCAGATGCTCAAAAACCTTGACTTCTACCAGTCGGTTGTAGATCCGGTTCATGGTCCGGCTATGACCCACTCTGTTTATTCGGTGATTAGTTCTTTGCTTGGAGACGCCGAACGTGCATATGAATTATTCCACCGGAGTTACCGACCCAACGAATTGCCCCCATTTTCCGTAATTGCAGAGACAGCTGGCGGTACAAACCCTTACTTTGCTACAGGTGCCGGAGGAATGCTGCAGGCGGTTTTGGCAGGATTTGGCGGTATCGATCTTACCGATTCAGGAATTCAGCAGATAGAAACTCCTTTACCCCGGACATGGCGCTCGATAACAATTACAGGAGTAGGAAAAGATGGCATTACAATTACAAATACCAGCCGTTAATTTTCCCGTTTTTTTAGTTTACGCATAGTTTTTGTGCAATTTTAAAAATAACCGGATTTAAAATTACAAAAGAGGCAAAGTCAGCACGGCTTTGTCTCTTTTTTTTTCCTACAAACATATTGAGCTCAAACTATTTCAAAATATATCGACACGCCCAACTACACGCTCACACATCATACATTAGAATACTTTAATTTTTTAACAAAACTAGTTTCACTACCACAAAATAACTAGAACTATCGCTATTCTCTTAGCTTTTACTACCTATTAAGAGATACGTATAATAACGCTTTTTTATTAAGTCAACGATACGTGTTAATACGTATAGCTGAATTTATAACTAACTGTTTATTATTGTATTACAAAATTAGATTACCGCACAACTCCCTTATCAGATTAATTAAAATTCTTTAATGCGCTATTGCTTTAACTATTAAGAGATTTTAATTTAGTGCAGGGTTAAGCAGCACATCAATTGGATCTGGCTTAAACATAAATTGAAATTCCTTCTTAAACACACCTTATTAACCAAGCACAAAGGGTATTAGTCATGATAAACTCAGAAAAACACTTCTTCTCCACAAAAGGCCGCATTAACAGAAGAACCTATGCACCCAGAATATTTACCATTGCAGTCGTATTTTCAGCCTTTATGGCCCACCTTGCACTTACCGACATATACGGCTACCTGGTTATCATTTTAGCACTTGGAGGCATAGCACAAGCAATTATTGCTATACAAACCGTGAAGAGAATGCACGATTTTGGTAATGAAGGGTTCTCTGCAATATGGGTTCTTTTACCGGTAGTTGGGCTAATACTGGCACTAGCAGTTTCATTTAAAAAAGGTGATGTTCGGGCTAATACATATGGAGCAGTTCCTATGGGTACAAAGATTTACGCCTCTACTGTAGACGCGAGCTAAAAAAAGGTTAATCATACATTATGTTTCACTAAAGCACCTTCCTGCACGGGAGGTGCTTTTTTTATCTCACCATAAAATAAAATTCACTAACGCCAACTGGCTGCTATCCACTTTTTCAAACTTGCATCTATAAAAAACAATCTGCCCAATACGGCAAATAACTGATTTTAAATATGCTTTCTCTCATGCTCCCATACCTCTTTATTACATCACATATATTTGGATACGAAGCTAAAAACAAAGTTTGTAAGTAAAAAAAATTATATTACTTTAACTTTATGTGAGGCATACTTATAGAATAAGGCTTTCAGGTGTAAGCCCTTTTAAAAATGAATAGTAACCGATCCGATTTGCATCAGCTCCAGATTGCCGGATCGAAGCATAATACCTTATTATGAGGCTCCTTTATATAGGAAGCCATATAACCTTTACCTTGTTGACTGCACTTTATTAAAGACTTATGGAGGTCTACCATGAAAACGAGTGAAAAAAACTTTTTTTCCACTAAAGGAAGAATAAACAGGAAAACACTTACTGGGCGTTCTATTACAATTATAGCCGTTTTTTTTGCAGTAGTTACCCATCTTGCGCTAACAGATTTCGAGCAATTTCTTATCCCAATTTTAGCCCTTGGCGGAGTTGCACAAGCATTTATTAGTATACAGGTTGTAAAAAGACTTCATGATGCGGGCAGAGAAGGCAAATCAGCTTTATTTGTGCTTGTTCCGCTTATTGGTTTGGCCTATATACCTGTTGCCGCATCTTTACCAGCCGACGAAAAAGAAAATGAGTATGGCATTGCTCCGCTTCCAAAAACTATATATGCATCTCAAGCCGACCTTTCCTGATTTACGGAGTTAACAAAAAACGAGCAATACTGCTTATATTTGCTGATATCTGTAAATTCTTGTATATATAGCTGAGAATGAACAAAAAAGCCCGGTTTCCAAACCGGGCTTTTTTGTTTCCACTATTCTTTTGATAAATACGGCATTCATTATAATTAAAAAGCCTTCATCCTAAACAGGATAAAGGCTCTCTTTTAAATCTAAATCCGGATTTGAGTTTTATAACCTAATACTACTATCCAGTATTCGTTAAGCTTACATTTCACGTACGACCGTGCCACAGCGAAGCATACGATTACCATGATATGGATTCGTAATCTGACGCTCTGCACTCAGCCAATCAGCCGAGCCATCTCTTACCATAGGACATCTCTGCACATATACAGTATATGAGAGGGGTCCGAAAGAATCTACCATGGCAATTACTGCATCAGACATATATTCGAAATGATAGCGCATTTGCTCGATATCTGTTTCTTGTGAAATAGACTCACTCTGACTTAATATAATTGCCCTGAAGTCTGCAAAAGCTTCAGTAGCTTCGGCCTCTAGTTCAGAAGTATCCGTTTCGGATATAGAATTAGAAAATTGCACATTTTGCTCCATAACAGATTCGGCATCGGTGTCTGCAAAGGCAGCGCTTAACAGAAAATAGCCATCTAAGGCAGATTCCAGCGATTGTACAAAGCTGTCCGGAACTTCAAATTCGCTACCTGTTGCCCGTATTTCTGCGGCTCCTGGCTCTGCAGCTGTATGCTGTTCATGGCTATGATCGCTACCTCCGCATGAAAATAGTAGAGTGGCGGCGGCCAAAAATAAAGTGCTGTGTTTCATGCTTAATTTCATCAAAAAAAACGTTTTGGTTAGTTATTTACAAGCTCTGCCTATCCCTCAAAAGGGATTATCTTAATTACCGGCAAAAACCGGTACATGCACGCAGCTTTTATATTTAGTAACGTAAAGTATGGAATGTTTTGATAAATAAGCTATAAATTCATAATTATTAACAACCGATATATAAAAAACTAACAGGCGCTTTTATTCTATAGCTTAACACTTGACGGGCTACATTTATGTTCCATACAAATGTGTTTATACACAGCTTCGTAAAAACCGAATACTCCCCGTTTACTTCATTTTCACAAAGATGAAATCGTTGCATGCAATGCACTGAAGACTACATTTTTTCATTTTGCATCCAATACGCCCAGGCCTCCTGGTTTTTCCAAGCCTTCGCCTTCAGTAAAGCAAATAGGGTATCTGGCTGGTAAACGGCAGACATCTTTCATAAAAATACCGCTACAATTAATTTTCTCAGCACTTTTAAGCTCGCCTTACAAACACTATTTTATTTATAAACGGAATCACAAAATACAAACGACTGTTTTTTGCTGAACAACTGGTAAATCTGGCGATAACGAGAAGATCATTAAGCTCAAGAAACATGCTTTAGGATACTTTTTTTATACAGATTCGGGTCAAAGGTAAAACAAACATCATTTTTTACGTTAACACATAGTCTGGCACTTCTGCACCCAAAAGATGTACTACCACCCGTACCAGTACTTGTACAAACACAACTTCTGTGGTCTTAAAACGTATTTTAAATTTTGTGTAATCACCCCTTACAACAGCCGGATTTCGTCTGCTCTTAATCCTGTTTACCAGCAGTAAACTGTTTCATGAAAGTTTCTTCAGAAAATACATCATTCTGCTCCGGAACCTGCCGCAAAAAACGGTCAGTATCGGCTACCTTTGTGTGGATTTTGGCGCTTTCCCTGCTGGGAGGATGTGCATCTACATCTCTGTTTGATGCTCAGCAGCAGTTTCGCCAGTCATTCATAAATGGAAATCTGGATCAGTCTGAGCAACTCATACAGCAATTTGCTGCCCGCAATATCTATCGCTCAAACGATCAGGTGCTCCTTAATCTGGAACTTGGGGCACTGCACTACTATCGTGGCGAGCATGAACAGAGTAAAAAGAGATTTCAGGAAGCCGAACTCGAAATCGACCGGCTTTTCGGCATAAGTGTAGAACGTAATTTAAGGGCAATTCTATTAAACGATGCGCAGCTCGAGTATCAAGGGGAAGATTATGAAGACGTTATGATTAATCTTTTTAACGCTCTTTCATCCATACATTTAAATAATATGGAAGCAGCACTTGTAGAGACTAGACGGGCTTCCTTTAAACTAGAAAACCTGGCTATTCGGTATGATGGTATCGTAGATGGTTTGCTGGCCTCAGACACAACAAATGTAAAATCTGCGCAGTGGAGTCGCGGCTCAGCTAATATTCAGGAAAGCGTTTTTGGCCATTATTTAAGCTATCTCATTTATGATTCGCAGGGCAGAACCGACTACGCCCGTATAGAATTCGAGCGATTCAAGAGAGCACATAGACGTAATTTTCCAAACCGTAGCTGGGAACCGTTTATGCCACCCGCACAGCGTGGAACCCAAAACACACTTGTTGCAGAACAGCCGGCTGGGGCTATCAGCTCCGCAGGAATATCTGCAAGAAGAGAAACGCATCCGCCGGCTGGCAATGTACTTCTACTGGCTTTCGGAGGACGTGCCCCAAGTAAACAATCCGAAGAGATTCGCATTTATTCTTCCGACCTAAGTACTTACATAAAATATGCTGCACCCCGCCTCCAGAGTCATTCCAGCGCTATACATTATGCAGAGGCTGTAATTGCAGATTCATTAGTGGTTCCTCTGCCCATGCTCGACGATTTTAGCTCGGTTGCTAACGATGTATTTAATGTGCGGCGGCCATTAATTATAACCAGAGCAATTATTCGGTCTACGCTTAAGTACACGGCTTCACAAACAGCACAGCATCTTGCGCGGCGGGAAATGGGAGAAACAGCCGGCAATATAGCCGGTATTCTGGGTTTTATTTTTACAGAAGTAAGCGAAGTGGCCGATCTTCGCTCCTGGCAAACCATGCCTGGCAAAGTGTACGGACAAAGTGTTTTGCTACCTGAGGGAACACATCAGGTACAGATTCGGTATTATGGGGCAAACCGCAGGTTACTTTTCCAGGAAGAATCCCAAGTTTCGGTAACACCAGATCGCGATATTATAATTAACGAAGCTTTTTTTTGGAACTAAAGTGCTTTGCCCAGCCATCACGAAACAGATTTTATTCAACCATCATAAGTCTCCATTAATATGAAAAAATCAGTTGCTATCCTTCTTTGCCTTGCAGGAGCTTTTTTCCTGCTTTCTTGCGGCTCAAGCTCTTCTACCCGTGCGCCGCTTTGGCTTACTTCTCCCGGCGAAGTTTATGCCGAAAGCCGCTACTTAACCGCCATTGGCTCGGGCCCCAGTTTACAACAGGCCCAAAACAGCGCCTACGGAAATCTGGCCAGAATCTTCCGCGCAGATGTTCAGGCTAATCAAACTATGGTAGACGACTTCCTGGAAACCATGAGTAACGAAGATGTAAACCTGGAGCGCATAACCAGCCTTATAAGCACCACTCGTATCGAAAGCAATC
Source organism: Balneolales bacterium (assembly GCA_022565805.1). Lineage (GTDB taxonomy): Bacteria > Bacteroidota > Rhodothermia > Balneolales > Cyclonatronaceae > Cyclonatronum. The sequence continues at coordinate 1,221 of JAIULZ010000064.1, read as the reverse complement.
TGGAAGTTCTTAATGTGCAAACATACGAAACTTATTTCGATGGAGAGACCCACTACGTACTTGCCGGCTTTGAGCGGCTTAGAACTTCAACGATTTACTCACGCGAAATGGCCAATAACGAAATGGTTATCGACAACCTTCGCTCACGGGCAAATTCGGAACAGAGTATCATAAAAAAACTGGGATTGCTTCGGTCTGCTAAACTCATAAGTGATGTAAATGTAAACCTGTCGCAGCAGCGCGATCATATTTTGAACCGCTCTGTACCTTTTAACCCCGAAGTGGAGACAAGAATTGAGATAGAAACCGAAATTGAGCAGCTTAAGAGACAAGCCACGGTTCGTATTCGTAACTCAGAAAGACTACCCAATGAGCTAAACTCGGCTCTTCGCTCTGTTTTTCAGGGGTTGGGCTTTACAATGGGCGATTCCGTTACAAATCCGCTTTTGGAAATTATTCCTAATTTCGAAAAGCAGCCCGCCAATATTGGTCGCGACGATGCTTATTTTATAGCTTGGAATCTCTCTATAGACATTATCGATAACCAAACACGCACCGATTTCCGTCAGTTTTCGCACAGCAGTCGCAGCGGGGCAATATCCGCAGATCAAGCCGATCGCAGAACTACGCGCGATGCCAAGGAAACCATAGAAAAGCAGTTTAAAACGTTTTTAGACTCTCAGCTCAGAAACCTGATTAAATAAAATCTATCGGTATTTTCTATTCTGCTTCTTGTAGTGTGATGGCATTTTACCACCAAAAACAATCGTCTTGGGGTGCAGATTTTTTGGATGCTCTGCCAGCATAGTTATCTTGAAACAGCAGGAAAGGCATTAAGAAGCCCGGTTCAGACCGAGCTTCTTTTTTTTTGAATATTTACCAAATTCCCAGCCTGTTTGTAGGGAAATAAGTACCCTTCATTCCCAGACAAACAATATGCTTTTTTACCTGCGTTATGATGAAAGAAGACTTTTCAAAACCACTCTTTTGCCCGTCTTCTTCCTCGATACAAAAACAGAAGGTTTTTCAAAGCTTTCTCAAAGTTCACCAAACAGCCCGCATTTTGCGCATTTGATTATCCCTAATCTGGTTTAAAAAGACAGCTTCATAAAGTTTGAAAAAAAATCCAGCTAACTATGCTAAATCACAAGTGAGAGTGAAATACCCGGCAGAATAACATTTGAAGTGCCCGATTTTTCAGTTAGGGGTCATCAGTTAGTT
>JAIULZ010000063.1 GCA_022565805.1 Balneolales bacterium | reverse complement strand
CTATACTCCGGTTTTATTTTTGCTCCGGCGTCGAATACGAACAAAATAGAAGGTTATTCAAAGCCTTCTAATACTCAAGCTCTTCTAAACGCTTTTTCAATAGCTCTATCTTAACAATTGGCATGGGATCTATTTCCGACAGAATCGCGAGATAGAATGAAGTGAAATCGCCATACATAACCATAAATAAAATTCGTTCCAGGCTATTTCGGCCTACCGAATATACAGAAGTAAGGCTTACCGCATGAGGTTCAACCAGTTCTGATGTAACATCCATACGTTTATTTACTCTGGGATGATCGCTTTCGTCTCTTAACAGGATTACAGAAAGTTTACCCATAAGGTGGGATGTAAGCTCCCAGCCCTCTATTTCGTTATGGTTCATCTCGGGTATTTGTCCCTGAAATGCCAGCATCTTGGAATTCTCATTAAGCTGAGTTTTCCAACGCATGGCCACAGGCGCCATTAAGCCATCGCTCGAGTAGATAATTGGCAATGTATACTTTAAGTTATTGGCTAGCTCTATAACCGGATTATCGCTCAGATTGGAAAAAAGCACAATTTGCTCTTCCAGGAAATTCGCAGCCTGCATTAAGGTTTCTTCTCCGGGAAGAAAAATATCCAAATGTTGAAATACCCGCCATAAGGCAACCATTGTGTAAGGTAGACTAGCACGGGTTACTTTTTTTCTGGGTAGTGCTATATAAGCGACTTTGTCTGTGCGTGCCCGATCTGCCAAAATACCTCCAGACGATATTACTACTCGCTGAGCGCCTCTTTCGCCGGCAGCTTCATATGCCGAAATAGTTTCTTCTGTATTACCAGACTGCGATACAATTATACAAAGAGAGCGTTCGCTAACAAAAGACGGCTGGTAATACGAGCGGTTTATATAAACAGGTAGATGGGCCATTTCCCTGCAAATAGACTGTATGATATCGCCACCGATAACGGCTCCGCCCATACCGCAAATTACCACTTCTACAACACTTTGTTTTTGTATAGGTATTTTGATGTTTTCCGTATTCCAAACAGCATCACGCCAAATTTCGTCGAATGTGCAGATTCGGTCCCACATCCCGCTAATGTCGTGTTCTCTAATTTGATCCAGCGTAATCATACTTACCCTTCCAATAAAATGATTTTATAGTCGAAAATGCCCAATCAACAAACAGTCGGCCTGATCTGAAGTAAATAGTCTATAATTAACAATGCACAGCTAAAAGATGCCTCTAAAAAGACGGCATTGCATCATATAGTATATTATTGCGTAATAATGGTCGGTATAAACATAGAACCGTGTTTTATGCCGCATTACAATGGTTGCGATGTGTAAAGATCCCCCTTACAAAAGGTCTATTTATCCCTAAATAGTAAGATAAGCAGATATTAATTGGTTGTTACTACATTTCTAAGGTTTTTTTCAGCAGAGTGCAACCTCGTCAATCAGCCGTTTAATGAAGCTTTTATTTTCAAAAAAATGAATGCCCCACCTCTGGCTAATTGTGCATCAAGAATTCAGTCTTCATTGCGCTTAGCTTAGGTTTATTTATGTTTATATTTAGTACAATTATGCAAACGACCTTCAACCCTTTTTAGATAATAATTGGCTACAGAAGGTTTTTCAGCCACTACTGATATTTTAATCGTCAGATACATTCAGGCCCGAAAGTATTTCATCCGTTATTGCCCTTACTTCATCGGCAGATGTGGCTTCAAAGATACGTCGCAACTCCTTTTTCATCAATCGTAGGTCGATGTTACTCAGCATTTTCCGAACGTCGATTAGAGCAGGTGCGGCCATACTGAGACTACGAATACCTAATGCAGCAAAAAGGGCAGCAAACTTAGGCACCGATGCCATTTCTCCGCATATACTAATCTCTGCAGAAGAACCTCCTGCCGCATCAATCATACTTTTTATTGATCTCCACAATGCCGGATGATATTCATCATAGTAGCCGGAAACGAGGGTATTTGTACGATCTGCAGCCATCATATATTGCATTAAATCGTTGGTGCCTATACTTAAGAAGTCTGCTTCTCTCGCCAGAATGTCGGCTATTAGTGCGGCCGATGGTACTTCTATCATTGCGCCGGTTTTAACTTTACCGGCATATTGCTTCAAACCGGCTTTAACCAATACCTCGTGTAGCAATTCACGCACCAGACGCACTTCTTCAACAGAACTCACCATTGGTATTAATACCCGGAATTCGTGCTTTCCGGCCGATTGCCGCAATGCTTCAGCTATAATGCCTAGTTGCGACATTAAGAGCTGTTTCCGGGCCATCAGCAAACGAATACCCCGAAGACCAAGTGCAGGATTCTCTTCTTTTTCAGAAAACCCGGGTAGCTTATCTCCACCCACATCATACAGACGTATGGTAATATAATCGCCGTCTGCTTTGCATAAAGAAAGAGAGCGCTCAATAAAGCGTTGCTGATCGCGGCTTTCTTCGGTTGTTTCTCCATTTGTTACGCCGGCTGCCCCACCCTGAGACTGATCCAGAAAAAATGCTTCGGTTCGCATTAGTCCTACCCCTTCCGGCCCATAGTGTGCCGCCTTATCGACCTCCACCTCAAGCTCCAGATTTACCATGGTTCGAATACGGGTACCACATTTAGTGAAGACCGGGCCACTAAGGTATTTTTTACGACTGGCATCGTCAGAAACCCTTGAAAGAATTTCAGATCGTGCAAAGTCGAGTTCAGCCTCATCCGGATTTGTTATAATTTCACCCTTTTCACCATCCACTATGATGCGGGCTCCATTGGTTATTTGGTCTATTATGCCATCAACACCAAAAACGAAGGGTATTCCCATAGAACGCGCGATAATGGCTGCATGAGACGTAAGCCCCCCTTTTTCTGCAACTATACCCTTAACCTTTTGTCTGGCAAATAAAATAATTTCAGACGGGCTTAGCTCACGGCAAACCACAATACATTCTTCGTCTATTTTTACCAGTATTTCTTTTTGCTGAATTGCTGCAATAAGCCGGCTCCTGATATCTACGACATCCGGAATACGTTCTTTAAAAAGGGTGCTGCCCGAGACTTCCAACTTCTGGATATATTTTCTAAATACCTGAAATACGGCCTGATCTGCCGTAAGAAGTTCTTCGCGTATTTTTTCATAAATCTCTGTACGCAGGCTGGGGTCTCGAATAACCTGCAAATAGAAATCGAAGATAGCCTGCTGGCTTTCATCCTTAACGGTATTGCCGGCAAGTTGATTAATTTTCCTATATTCTAAATCTGCAATACGTAATGCAGAAGCGGCTTTATCCTGCTCTTTTTTAACCTCAGATGCTTCTATCGCTCTACCGGAAAGCACCTGTTGCTTTGGGTTGTATATAAAAACGGTGCCTATAACTTTACCACCAACCGAAAATTTTCCCCTCCATTTCATCTCTTAAAACCCTCTTTTGTCCTTTAAATTACGTAATGACCCGCCGCTGATTTTACCGGATAAATAATTTAGCAAGCCTAATCTTCTTCATCTTCCATGCCAAAGCCGGTTTTGAAAAGCTCAACAATTACTTCCATAGCCTGCTGTTCATCGGGACCGGAAAGCTCCAGCTCTAGCTCCGCGCCTTGTTCTGCCGCAAGCGTTAAAACACCTAAAATACTTTTGGCGTTAATACGATATCCATGAGAATGTATATGAAAGTCGGATTTAAAGCGTGATGCAGTACGAACCAGTACCGATGCAGGCCGTGCGTGTATGCCGGATGAGTTCATTACCTTAATTTTTTGCTTAATCATTTCTGTCTTATTCTCTGAAGGATGATGGAGTTACTTATTTTATGTTTGTCGAATCCTGTATAAGAAAGCTTCATAAAAACACTTTTATGCCCGTTTTTTCCCTTGGTGCAAAAATAAAATCCTCGACCCCGAACCGTCGGGGACTCCGTTATTTTTTACTTCTGCCTCGAATTCGAACGAAATAGAAAGTTTTTCAAAGCCTTATACATTATATATAGATATCAAAATCGATCTTGTATTGTGTTCTTAATATAGCTTTTCGTTCTTCAGACAACAATACTTACAGAATGCATTGTCGTATAAATGGGGGCTTACACGAAATTTCTTTATAAATAATGCTATACCACCCTTAAGCTGCAAATTTTCTTTTCAATAATCTATATTGATCGTTCTGGTAGCATAAATAAAATATTCCGGACTGTTATCCACAAATAATAAAATTTAGAAAAACAGTAGCATTGCTGCTTTCGCTAGCTTCCTTTTGATTTCAATAAGAGGTATTTGATTTGGATAAAATCCCCAAAATAAGCTTTTGAAGTATTCCGGAATTTTCTCTGAAATTCAATCTTGGGTTTTCCGAAAATTCCAGACCTGTAAAATCGTATCCTATGCAGGAATTAATTTCTGCCTGCAGTATCATGTGCTGTTACCTATCAATGGGATTTTAACCTGATTACCTTTATTTTAAAAGTTTTCCCGATATCGGGTATTTTATGGAGTATATATTAATCAGGAATACTCCACTGGCTTTTCATTTGCATCGGATGCCAAAGTACCAATGGCATTCATCACCTTACATAAACATCAAAACCAACTAAATGTCTATTTCTAAGGAAGAAGTTTTATATGTGGCCAATCTGGCCCGCTTACGCCTGTCTGATGAAGAATCTGCTCAGCTTGCCGAAGATATGAGCCAGATTTTAGGCTATATGGAGCTTTTAAATCAAGTGGATACCGATGGCGTTGAGCCACTCGAGCACGTTGTTGAAATGACTCAGAACTTCCGCGAAGATAAGGCTCTGCCGCCTTTAAACCACGAAACAGCGCTTAAAAATGCCCCCGACGCCGATTCAGATTATTTCCGCGTCCCACGTGTTATTGAATAAACCAAAAGATTACTGAGCCAGCTGTATGCCAAAAAAACGCCGCCCAACCCGGTCAAGCCTTAAAGAAACGACATCATCTCCCGTCGATTTCTGGGATAAAATCCCTGTTAAATATCAGCACCTTGCCTGTTTACTGTTTCTGCTGCTGCTGCCCGTAGTACAGTACAGCGACGTTATTATTGGCGATCAGCGTTTTTTCTCTCCCGATATTGTTCAGTGGAGAGCAAGTGCAGAGTCAGTAATTCAGCATCGCGAAGAATTCAACGAAGAAGCGCTTTGGTCTTCCAATATGTTTTCGGGCATGCCGGCCTTTATTGTTTCTTACAAACGCTCGGTTCCCCATATTGATGAAATCTTCACCTGGCTTGCCCCGATTTTTCCCGCCGCCGCATTATGGATTATGGCCGTGGGGCTCTACGTTTTCTTTCTTCGACTAAAGCTTCATCCGCTGGCAGCGACCGTTGGCGCCCTGCTAATTGTGCTCTCTACCTACATTCCCATTATTGTGGGCGCAGGTCATAACGCGAAAGTCTACGCGCTTGCATTTATCCCCTGGATGTTTGCATCCTATCTCATTTTAAGCCGAACAAACCGAAAGTGGCTCGGCCTGGGTTTACTTGCGCTATCGGTGATGCTGGAGCTTCGTGCCGGTCACCCGCAGGTAACTTATTTCTTTCTTTATCTTCTGGCGATTTGGTGGGGCTGGGACACTTACAAGGCGTGGAAACATCAGGAGCTGCCCGGCTGGCTTAAAAAAACCGGACTTATTGCCGGGGCCGGACTACTCGCTCTTGCTGCCAACGTGCAGCCTTACTGGAGTATTTATGAATATTCTCCATACTCGATTCGGGGCGGTGCCGTTGCCGAAGAGCGTTCCGGCCTGGATATCGACTACGCTATGGCATGGTCGCACGGGTGGTTCGAGCTTACAACTCTTGCCGTTCCGGGAATTATGGGCGGCGCTTCGACAGATAATATGTACTGGGGACCCAAAAGCGTAACAAGCGGTCCGCACTATCTTGGCGCTATTGCTTTTTTTCTGATTCTACTGGCACTTTTCAACTATAAAAACGGGATTAAATGGGTTTTTCTGGGTGCGGCGGGTCTCTCGGCTTTGTTTGCGCTGGGCGAAAACTTCTTGTTTTTCAATATGCTGTTTTTCGAATATATGCCTCTTTTCAACAAGTTCCGGGCGCCAGAAAAATGGCTTATGGTAACCACATTCAGCCTTAATGTACTTGCGGCAATGGGCGCACACTGGCTGGTGAGTAAAGAAACTGCAACCCGTAAATTTACCCTTGGCATACGAAGCCTCGACTGGCCCTCAGGAATTACTATTGCAACCGGAATCTTGCTCCTGATTTTAGTAAATACAAGTTTAACCTTCGAGAAACCGGGCGAACGCCGTATGCTTGCCGAGCAAGTGGCCCAACAAAACAATGTAAGCGCCAGCGATCCCCGGGTTATGGAAGTTGTAAACAGTTTTCTGATGGACGTACAGGAAGACCGTGAAACTCTCGCACAGAATGATACCCTACGGTTTTTGATGTTCTCCGGTGTCGCAATTGTGCTTGCCGGACTTGTAATTACAGGAAAACTGGCCGGAGCGATAGCACTGCTTATTGTGCTGCTTCTGCTTGCCGCCGATCTCATAAGCACCGGCAATCGGTATATTCCGGACAGCAGTAAAATAAGCTCGTCGATTAGTCAGACCGATTTTATGGAGCGTCAGCGGCGACCTCACCATACTTTTATTCAAAACCAAAACGAGCAGTTTGCTTACCCCTACCGGGTTTTTCCGCTCGATCAAAACCCGTTTAACAACGCAATTCCCGCCTATTTCTTCCCTTCTGCCGGTGGATATACAGGCGCAAAAATGAGCCGGTATCAAGAGGCGATAGATAATGCTTTCTTCATAAGTCCGACCGGGATCAACTTTGGGCTGATGGACATGCTTAACATTCGCTACATCACCGCAAATGCCGAATATCCGTTTCCCGGATTCGAAACGATCTATGAAGGGGATGATGGCTATGTGCTCGAAAATGGCGGCGTACTTCCGAAAATCTTTTTCCCTGAAAACGTTCGCGGTGCAGAGAGTCCCGCAGCTGCGCTTGAATTTATTTCGAGCCCGAATTTCGACGCACTTCAGGAATCCATTCTTGAAAAAACTACCGGTGAGCTTCTGCCTCACTCAGCCGACCTCAGCGCCCGAATGCGCATCACCGAATACAATGCGCGCACTATTTCGGCAGAAATACAAAAAAGCGAAGCCGGCTATGTTGCTATAAGCGAAATGTATTATCCGGCCGGTTGGAGAGCTTATCTTAACGGTGAGGAAATTCCCATTTTTGCCATGAATTTCCTGCTGCGCAGCGTGCACGTTCCTGCGGGCGAACACACCCTTGAGCTCTACTTCGACCCAGCTTCACACAGAATCGGCACCATGCTTTCCTGGTTTTTCAACCTGATGATAGCCGGCATTCTGGGTTTTGGAATATTCCGCTATTCTCAAGACCAAAAAACGCGGGAATCTGAATCATTAGCAGATAAATCGATATCTGAATCAAAGTCCTGAATCCTGAAACCCAAATGAAGCGGGTATTAATCATAACCTATTACTGGCCTCCATCGGGTGGTTCGGGAGTACAGCGCTGGCTCAAATACAGCAAATACCTGCCCGAATACGGATGGGAGCCCGTCATTTTTACGCCTTCGAATCCGGAGGCTCCCGGCTTCGACGCTTCTCTTTTAAAGGATGTGCGGGATGATATTGAGGTCATCCGGCTGCCTGTTTTTGAACCTTACTCTTTGTATAAACGCTTTACCGGTCGCAAAGAGGCCATTAATGTGGGATTCACGCGCACTGAGGGCACCGGCAGAGAAACCTTAGCGGAAAAGCTGGCTCGCTTTATTCGCGGTAATTTCTTTATACCGGATGCCCGTATGTTCTGGATTAGACCTTCTGCTGCTTTTCTAACCGAGTGGCTGGAGAAGAACCCCGTAGACGCCATCATAAGCACGGGTCCACCTCATTCGGCCCATCTCATCGCACGAAAACTTAAAAAACGCCTTGGATTACCCTGGCTGGCCGACTTCAGAGATCCCTGGACGGGAATTGATTTTTACAGCGAGCTCATGCTCACCCCGCCTGCAGATGCTCTGCATCGTGCCCTGGAGCACAGTACTCTTTCCCGGGCCGATATTGTAACCACGGTAAGCGAGAATATTCGGGAAGAGCTGAGCCGAAAAGGAAGCCAAAACGTGGTTGTTGTTCCAAATGGTTTTGATGAAGCCGATTTTGAAGGATTCAATGAACCCGAATCGGACAAAAATGAGCCGGTTACACCTGATACAGCCTCTTCTGCATTTTGCTTGCTTCATACCGGGTCTCTGGTTCCGAGCCGTAACCCTGACGCGCTTTGGCAGGCTCTTGGCAGACTTTGTAAAGGAAACAAAGATTTTCAGCAACATTTGAAAATTCGTTTGATTGGCAGCACCGATTCCAGCGTGAAGAATTCAGTTGCTCGAGAAGAATTAGCGCAAAACACCGAAATCTTGCCCTACATGCCACACGCAGATATTGTAGATGAAATGAAAAAGGCGGATGTGCTGCTACTGCTTATCAATCAGACCGCTAACGCGGAAGGGTTTCTTTCGGGCAAGGTTTTTGAATATCTTGCTGCCGGCAAACCCATATTATGCGTTGGACCAGCGGATGGGGCTGCGGCAGACCTGCTAACAGAAACAGCTACGGGAATAACTCACAGCTTTAAAGACGATCTCGGATTGGAACAAACTATTGAAGATTGGTTCATAAAATGGAAATCGGGGCGAGGTTTAACCACACCTGATAAAAACCAAATCTCACAATACTCACGAAAAAAGCAGAGTGAGAAAATTGCTGAGCTGCTTCAATCTATACTTGATTAACCCCCGCGGGATCGGAAAAGAATAAGATCAATAGGTTCTTCTCCATTATTTATTCATCACAAATCATTTTCAGATAGCTTTATGGATATTGTAAGCGTTATTGGAGCCAGGCCTCAGTTTGTGAAGGCTGCTGTCGTTAGCAGAGCTTTGCGGCAAAATGGCATTAAAGAAGTAATCCTGCATAGCGGTCAGCATTACGATGCTGCCATGAGCCGTGTTTTTTTTGAGCAGCTCGAGATACCAGCGCCCGAAATTAATTTCGAAGCCGGTTCGGGCATGCATGGCGAGCAAACGGCGGTTATCCTTACCAAAACAGAACAATATCTGGCCTCACTTCCGCAAAAGCCCGCTTTTCTCCTGGTTTATGGCGATACGAACTCTACGCTCGCGGCTGCTTTGGCGGCATCAAAACTTCACATAAAAATAATACACGTAGAAGCCGGGCTTCGCTCTTTTAACCGTGAAATGCCTGAAGAAATAAATCGGGTACTTACCGACCACCTTAGCTCACTTTTGTTTTGCAGCTCCGATACGGGCGAGAAGCAGCTTGCAAAGGAAGGCATCACAGAAGGCGTACACGTAACGGGTGATGTTATGTATGATGCCGTCCGGCTTTTCTCTTCTCAGGTTAAAAGCAGCAGTAGCAGCAGCGATTTCGACGACGAAAACTACTGGCTGTTTACGCTTCACCGCCCGGCGAATACCGATAATGAAGCGCGTATTTCCCAAATTTTAGATGCTTTAAAGCAAAGCGGCAAAAATATTTTGTGGCCGGTTCACCCGAGAATAAAAAACAAAATGGCGGAATTAAATCTTCCGGATCGAATTCGCTGCATACAGCCGCTTCCCTACCTGGAGATGCTGGGTAAACTATCGAGCTGCAGCGGCGTGCTTACCGATTCTGGCGGACTTCAAAAAGAAGCATACTGGTGCAAAAAGCAATGCATTACCCTTCGGGAAGAAACCGAGTGGACCGAAACCTTGAGCGGTGGGTGGAATACGCTTGTTGGAGCCGATAAAAACAACATTCTTGGCGCGCTCAGTAAAAAACCGTCAACAGAATGGGTGCCGATTTATGGCGATGGGTTTTCATCGCAACACATAGCAGATATTATTTTAAAGCAGCTTGGGCGATAAATCGAAAGCCGCTACTCATTTTTCATGAAGGAACACGTTGGTGTAAAACCATGAGCAGATATCAAATACTGGAAATTCCTATTGAAAAGTGGAATCACTGGGATGACTTCGCGCTTGCACAGCCAACAGGCACGATATTCCATACGAGTATGTGGCTGAGGCATTTCAAAAAAATACGGCTGCGAATTTTCGGGATTTACGACTCCAATGATAATCTGGCCGGAGGAGCAGCGGTAACTTTAAAAGAAAAACTGGGGATTTCGGTTATACCACAGCTCAAAATTTCGCCATACTGCGGGCCCTTATTCACCTATTCTTTTTTACAAAGTGATGAGGCCGACACCGCTATTGGCGAGCTTCTGCAAAAAGTATATTTCTCTGCCGATGCTTTTCGATTTTCCTTTCCGCCTCAGGCAGAAAAAACGGCAAAACGTGTTCATCAGATTTTAAATAAACTAACCGACCATTCCGAAAGCCTGGATTTTTATACATTCCGTACCAATACACTAAATTGCAGTAAAGATCAAAATCCTGAAGAACTCTATACGGGAAAAACACTCCGCAGAAATATAAGAAAAGCCAGGGCAGCTAACTTGAAATCAGTGCCTAATCCGGATTTAGAAAGTATTTATCGGCTTTCCAGCCTGTCTTTTCAAAACTCCGGACGAAAACACCCGCTGGAAATAGAAGAGTTCACCAATTTGAGCAACGAGCTATTGGCTGCCGGAAGATTAAATACCGCTTTAATCCAAACCGCCGGGGGAACCGACGCAGCCGCCCACTGGTCTCCCATGGATAAACATACCGCATACCACTGTATTTCGGGAATAGATCGAAATCTCAGCTCTGCCAACGCAGGCTCTCTGGCCATGCACGAAATAATTTCCAAAGCAGTCGAAAAAGGAAAGGTGTTCGACTTCGAAGGATCATCAAATGAAAATATTAATCGTTTTTTCTGCTCATTCGGACCTTCGGAAACCCGATACTTTCACTTCAGATATGTGGGTTCTACCCGGCTAAAGCTTCTTTTAAAAAGCGGGTTGATCTCATTTTGAATTGCTTGAAATACAGCAAAGCTTAGTTTAGATCATCCATATGAGGTTTTTTTGCATTTATGGCACAGCTATTGCTATGCAATTGTTACTTCTGGGAAACGGTTTTAGCCTTAATAGCTTTACTGTTTCGATAGCGGGTACAAAGTGATATTTTGTGTCTTTAATAAACATCACAAAAGGTTTTCCAAAGCCTTTTCGTACCAGATTTTTCTATCTCACATCAAATCAAGCGCATGTCACAAACTGGATTTCAAACGCTTCACGGCATGGTAGACATTCTGCCCGATGAAGTTACAAAATGGCAGTATCTGGAAAATATTATCCGGGAAACCGCCCGTGAATTCCATTTCAGCGAAATTAGAACACCCATTCTTGAGCCTACAGAGCTTATAGCCCGCGGCATTGGTCAGCTTACCGATATTGTAAGTAAAGAGATGTTCGCCTTTCAAAGAGGAGAAACTAATTATGTTCTACGCCCGGAATGTACCGCACCGGTTGCAAGAGCGTATGTACAGCACCGGCTTGAACAACGTGGCGGAGCCCAAAAACTATTTTATATTGGCCCCATGTTTCGGGCAGAACGACCACAGAAAGGTCGTCAGCGACAGTTTCATCAGTTTGGTGCCGAGCTAATCGGGAGTGCGCTACCTGAAGCAGATGTCGAGATTATTCGCTTTATGATGAGCGTTTACGAAAAAATCGGGCTTAAAAACATGAGTCTTCAGCTAAATTCTGTTGGCGACCCGGAAAGCCGTGCAGCCTATCGAAAGGCGCTTCAGGACTATTTCCGTCCGCATTTTAGCTCCTTAAGCGAAGTTTCCCAAACCCGTTTTGAGCAAAATCCCATGAGGATTCTGGATTCAAAGGAAGAAGAAGATCAGCTCTTTCTCGAAAATGTGCCGCTTATTACAGGATATCTCAACGAAGAATGTCTGAGCCATTACCAAAAAGTGAAAACTTTACTCGAAGAATCCGGAATTTCTTATACCGAAAATCCTCGGCTAGTTCGCGGCCTTGACTATTATACGCGAACGGCATTTGAGCTCACAAGCCCGGATTTAGGCTCTCAGGATGCGCTTGGCGGCGGCGGACGCTACGACCTTCTTATCGAGGAAATTGGTGGCAAAGGAACTCCGGCCGTTGGCTTTGCCTCGGGTATGGAGCGAATTATGATCGCCTGTGAAGCGCTGGGAATTTCTCTTGGCAGCGAACCCGCCCTCGATATTTACTTTGTTTGCCGTGGCGAAGAAGCGCAAAGATGGGCCATGCAGGCCATTCGTGAGGTAAGAAATCAGGGATTATCTGCAACGCTCGATTTTTCGGGCAAATCTATAAAGGCGCAGCTTAAAGACGCAAACCGTAACAATGCACGCTTTGCTGTTATTGCCGGAGAAACCGAGCTCGAGCAGCAGCTGTTCACCCTACGTAATATGGTCGAAAGCCAGGAAAGCAGCCTAAGCCTTGAAGAAATTCTCACGCACATAAAATCCTGATTCTATGGCACGCAGAGTCCTTGCCTTATTTGCAGTAGTTTTAGTTCTCATACTGCTTTTAAATATGGCTATTTCATACCTGGCTACATCCTCTATAAACCGTAGTCTTGAAGAGATAGTAAGTTACGGAGATTCCCTTGCCTATGAATTTCAGGTAGGCAGCACTTCAGTCAATACGCTATCCTCCAGTTTTGTAGTGTATGATCTACGGTTGAGAAATCGCGACAACGACGATGCATTTCGGCTCGAGCAGCTTGCGCTTAACATTTCGTACCGCGACTTTCTGCGCCTGCTGCTACCCCGGCGAGACGGCACTCCGCCGGAAATACGCAGGTCTCAAATCCGGCTTACCAACTTCGAGGCCGATGCAGGAGGTGAGCCATTGCTAAGTGCAGAGCTCATTATGATGCGTCAGCAGGGAAATCTGAGTGAGCTCATGCGCGGACTCCAGACAAATTTCATGAAAGCACCGCGTACGCATCAACAGCTTGAGTTTGAGCTCATTAACCTTAAGCTTTCCAGAAAAGAAGTTTTGAAAGATGAAACCGATTCCGGTTTGCGGCAAACGAGTAATGGTACTGGAGAGCTGGATATACTTAATCAGGTTATTAAGTTAATAGGTAACGAAACGCTGCAGCGGCTCTATGCACAGGCGAGCTATGTACCCGGCGAGCAGCTGCTACAACTTAACGATCTCAGAATTGTTTCTACCGTTGGTCAGCTAAATGGCAATGGCCAAATCCGAAACGTTCAGAATGCTTTTCTCCAAAACGTATATATTGAAAAGGAGACCGAGGTTTCCATTTATGCTGAAGATGAGCAGGCTTTACAGGATACCATCGCAGGACCACAAGAAGGAAACATGGCCGAAAACGCGGGTATAAACGCTGCTTATATTTCGGCATCTGACCTAAGTGGTTTTGCCAATGCCCGGCTTTCGCTTCAATTCCGCCCCGAAGCAGACCGTTTTCATATAGGTGAAGATGGAGCTGCAATTCGATTCAGCACCCTCGAAATCGGCTATGAAGGTCCTTACATTGCGGGTATACGATCGGAAGTGCTCACCGAGCTTGAGGAAGCAACCATTACCGCAGATGTGCGGGATGTTGTGATTTTTTCCCCCGCTACCTTTCAGGAAACCTACGGGCAGGCACTCAGTTTTCTGGGCTTATCTGCCGAATCCCTACGCATTCCCGGAATTGAAACACAGTATACGCTTTCGCCCGGTTACATTGATATAGAAACCTTCCGGATTGTAAACCCTTTTGCGAATGTATTGCTTCGTGGCGGTCTTAGCGAGGCCGGTGAGGGTCTTAGCGAGTGGAGATGGCGGGATGCACAGCTGGAAGTACATGCAGGTACAGAACAAAGCAAAAGCTTTTCGGATATGATTGTGCAGTTTTTTGGATTAAACGTACGAAGACTCCCGCAGGAGAATGGGGATATTCACTACGTTTTACCGCTTAGCGGAAGCGTTCTATCGCCGGTTTTTGCCGCAAGTTAAACCGGCACCAGCCTTTTCTGAGCCCGCTTTATAAAAAAGAAAAAGGGTGATGCTATCCCGATAGCATCACCCTTTTTTAATAAATAACTTACGTTTTCTTTTATTTTGCTTTAATTGAGGGGTATTAAACTAAAGCTACACTTTTGCTTTTTCCTTGCTTTCCTTTCCGGTTGCATGATATTCCCTGAATATATCCATGCCTTCTTTGCCCATATACCGCGACAAAATGCCTTCGTCGGTTTTGGTAAGATCTACCAAAATAAGGCCATCGAGGGCATCAGCAAACTCAGGATCGAGGTTAAAGCCAAGGAGTTTTCCGCCCAGTTTTAAATATTGCTTTAACAAAATTGGAACCCCTTTCTGATCTGACTCAATATTCGAAACCACTTCAGAAATATCATCAATATCAATAAGGCCATGATGATTTTTAGGTGGCTGCCATCCTTTTTTACGCGGTGTTTTAAACGGAGTTTTGGGTTTAACAAGTCGGGCCATATCAGGCAGAAAGTTGCTAACGGTCAGGAATTTCACCATCAAATTTCGCGAACTTGTTTCATAGTCGTTGCTTATGCTTACGGGGCCGAACAGAATTTTATATTTAGGATATTTCACAACATACTGGCCGATTCCTTTCCACAAAAGAAGCAATGGAGCGAAAGAGCGCTGATATTTCGGGCTAACAAATGATCGCCCCATCTCGAGTGCCGGGCTTATGTTATCAAGCAGTGTTGGCTTCATTTCGAAAAGCGTTGTGGTGTACAAGCCCTTCATCCCGATCTTCTTGAGAATATTATCTGTTCTGCCAAGACGATATGCTCCCACCAATTCCCGGTTTTCTCTGTGCCAGACAAAGATGTGCATATAATGCTTATCGTACTCGTCTAAATCTACAGATTTACCGGTGCCCTCGTCGGTTGCACGAAAAGAAACCTCCCGCAACCTTCCGATTTCCTGCAATATATTAGGAAGCTGCTTACTATTACCGTAGAAAACATCGTAATCGTTATTGGAAAGCAAAAGCTGCTTGTTATCCAAGGCGCTAATATCCTGCAACAACAGATCCGGATCAATCGGATCAATTACTGGTTCGTACTTAGACTTGCAGCTGTCCATAAAGCTGCGTTTAGTAAAAGTTTGCTGTTCATCAGAATCTGTTATGCTTTGTAGCAAATAGGTGCGCTGACGCAGATAACGGGTTAATTCACCTTCGCTGGTAAAGCCTTTTAGTTTACTGAATGGAATAACTTTACCGAAGCGAACTTTAATCGTTGTATTCTGCTTATTCGTAAATTGACGGGGTAAAAGCAGCGTACGCAGCTTCGAGTGTACAAGACCGGCGGTTTGAAATATGCTGCCATTATGGCCGCAAAAGAACACCGGAAGAACCGGAGATTCTGTCTTGGTTATAATTCGCGTAATATTATCGGCCCACTCCGGATCCCGCACATTACGGTCGTTCCAGCTCATGTGAGATACCGTACCGGCAGGAAATACGCCAAAAACGCCATCATTTCTAAGTAAATCCAGCGTGGATTTCATAGAAAGCAAATTTTGACGGGTGGCCTCTCTTGAACCAAAAGGATTTACGAACAAAAACAGATCTCTTAACTCAGGAATACGCTCAAGCAGATAATTAGCCATGATCTTGCAGTCTGGCCTAACCTTATTTATAAGTGCGCCTAAAATAACGCCCTCTATACCACCAAACGGATGGTTTGCAACAATTACCAGTTTACCTTTAGCCGGAATTCTGTTGAGGCCGCTTTCGTCGTATTCCACATTGATATTCATTACATCCAAAAGCTTGGAGGCAAAATGCTGGTCTCCTTCAAGGTGTTTTGCTTTGGAGTGAATAGCGTTTAGCTCCCCAATATCAAGTACTTTCTCCAAGGGAGACTTAAACAACCCGAGAGCTGTTTTTAGCAGCAGACTTTCTGGCGTAAAGTCCAGTGAAAATATCTTCTCATTGTCTTTATTTTTTTCAGACATATTTTAATTTCAAAGCTTATTTCTGATGTATCAAATGGCGCTTATGGCCAATGCGCCCAGTTTAATTAGAAGTCTTTACCGGAATAAAATAACCACAAAATCTACCAGCCCATATTACATACTCCCCAAATAGAAGAAGGGCAACATCAACGTTTTACTATCCCGGATCTGCTTATCAACTTGTTCCCGATTATAACGAAGTTTTAGAGAAAAAGCGTGTTTAATTTTAAATAAACCGCAAGAAAGCTAAAGCATATTTCCCAATACTTAGCTTAAAAGCATGGTATACAATCAGAAAACCTTCTGCTGGACAAATCGAATCTGTTGATAATCGGTGTCTATAATCAATAGAATTTTGATGGTTTCCAAATGATTATTACATCATTTAAACCTTGAGTTTTAAGTAAGCTTAGCCTTTACTATTTAAGCCTGCAATCGCGATCTGAATCGCATTAAAGCAAACAACTCAGCATCCAAGGATAACTTATTCCAGAGAGATCGCGGTAAACGCCTACTACATATACAAATTTCGAGGTCAAGTTAAACGATTTAAACGATGGAGCAGCTGGTCGGCCTGTTTATAGGAATGTAAGAAAAGCTAATTTCATTCATTGAAATAAACGGCTGATTTTATCCGGTGTGTCGCGAATCATCTATCCGCTGATGGAATAGCAGAATTGCTGTTTTGTTTTAAGCAATATATTTAAGCTTTTAATCGTATCCGTAGCCTTCTACAGACAAATTTCTGTTCTTTAGTTTCGGTTTATGAATAAGTCGAAACTCCGCTGTTTTATATTAGCTTTTAATGAAACTAAGTACCTGGTAATAGAAAGCCGTATATTCAGCAAAAGCAAAATAAATGAGTAGAAAGCTTTGGAAAACCAGGATATCAGGCCATATTTAAGGTCGGGATAAAAAAGAACCTCCACAGCCGATGCTTTGATGATGAGATGTTCTTGTAACATTGCCGAATGTCGGGCAAATAAACATTTTTGTAAGGCATTCTTAATGATATGGTATCCGAGGGCTTTTTTTCTGCGACGAAATAGTACGGCTCACTAGTCCATCTCCAATTTATGCAAAAACGAATTGTCCGACATAGCTGTTTTAGCAGGCTATGTTAAGCGGTAACATATACGAAATACATGCAATACGAAATTATAAATAAAAAACTGAAACCGATGCAAACCGGCATCAGCACATTGCCAGCACAAAGCACAGAGACTTACAAAACGAGCGCTGTAAACACGGCAGAGATAATTGCAGCGATACCGGGCAGCGAAGAGTCGTTCGATGTTCTTGAGGAGACCTTCCAACAGACTGATGAACCACCCCAATTTGTTGTGTATCTTTTAAACGACGATTACACCACATTCGATTTTGTGGTAAAAGTACTGGTGAGCATTTTTAAAAAAACTATAGAGGACGCCATCCGAATTACCAACGACGTACACCATAACGGTCGCGGCGCATGTGGTATTTATACCCGGCAGATCGCTGAAACAAAAATTGCGATGGTCGAAGATGCTAGTCAGCAGGCTGGTTTTCCACTTCGCTGCATTATGGAGGAAGCCTGATGATCAGCAAAAAACTCGACACCGCTCTTAAAAACACCTATGTAACGGCAAAAGCAAAACAGCACGCCTTTGTCTGCCTCGAACACCTGCTGCACGCTATCATTATGGAAGATGAGGGAAGCAGGATTCTTAGAAGCTGTGGCGCAAATATAGATCAGCTAAAGAAAGACATTGACGATTTTTACAATAAACTGGAAAAAAACGTTTCAGAAGAAGACGACCCGCTTCATACCGTAAGCTTCAAACGAGTGCTTCACAAAGCGCTGATTCACGCCCGCTCTGCCGATAAAGAAGAAGTTACGCTCGGCGATATTCTGGCTACGCTTTTCGACGAAGAAGACAGCCACGCCTGCTTTTTCCTGAAACGTCAGGGCATTAGCCGCATCGATATTTTGAACTACATTTCTCATGGCATCTCGAAACCCGGTTTTGAGGAAGACGACGATGCTATAGAAGCCGGACCGGCAGCCGATCGGGCAAGAGTGGGGGATCAGGATGAAGCGGAACAGGATAACAGAACCGGCAGCAAATCTGCCAAAGGCGATGTACTTGCGCAATTTACAGAGAACTGGACCGAAATGTCCCGCAACGAAAAGTTTGATGTAGTTGTAGGAAGGGATCTGGAAATTGAGCGGGCGATTGAAATTCTATGCCGCAGATATAAAAACAACCCGCTGTACGTAGGTGATCCCGGTGTAGGCAAGACAGCCATCACCAAAGGTCTGGCGCAGCGCATTGTGAGCGGCGATGTGCCCGACAAAATGAAAGACTACGAAATCTACTCGCTGGATCTGGGCAGTCTAATTGCCGGAACGCGTTACAGAGGTGATTTCGAAGCTCGTCTTAAGGCCGTTTTGAAAGCATTAAGCCAAAAAGACAGAGTAATTTTGTTTATTGATGAAATCCATACCATTGTAGGCGCCGGTGCTGCAGGAGGTTCTACCATGGATGCGGCAAACCTGCTTAAACCCATGCTTGCCGACGGACGACTAAAATGTATTGGTGCCACTACCTACGAAGAGTTTAAAAACGCCTTCGAAAAAGACCGCGCATTGAGTCGTCGTTTCCAGAAAATAGACGTACCTGAAACAACCGAAGAGGTAACGCTTCAAATCCTGGAAGGACTCCGTCCGGTTTTTGAAAAACACCACGGACTGAGATATCAGCCGAGCGCGCTTCAAGCCATAGTTAAGCTCACAAATAAGTTTTTGAATGAAAGGAGACAGCCAGACAAAGCCGTAGACGTAATGGATGAAACCGGTTCGCTTGTTTCTATCCATTTTCCTGATAGGAAAACTGTTGGCGTAAAAGACGTTGAAACGCTGATTTCCAAGATCGCCCGCATTCCGGTTCAGTCGGTTTCATCTTCAGAAAAAGTACATCTCAAAGATCTGGATCAGCGCCTAAAAAAACAGGTCTATGGCCAGGAAGAAGCCATTAAGGCCGTAGTTTCTGCCGTTAAAAGAAGCCGGGCAGGGCTTTCGAGCCCGCTTAAACCTGTAGGATCATTCCTTTTTAGCGGCCCGACCGGCGTTGGTAAAACAGAATTATGCAAAGTATTGGCACAGGAACTTGGTATTGAGCTAATACGATTCGATATGAGCGAGTACATGGAAAAACACACCGTTTCCAGACTAATTGGCGCACCCGCCGGCTATGTTGGTTTCGAACAAGGCGGGCTTTTAACCGATTCTGTTCGCAAAAATCCGAACGTGGTTTTACTACTCGACGAAATTGAAAAAGCCCATGCCGACCTGTTCAATATTCTGCTTCAGATAATGGATTATGCCACGCTGACCGACAATACCGGCAGAAAAACAGATTTCCGAAATGTTATTCTTATTATGACCTCAAATCTAGGGTCCAGAGAAATGTCTTCCACAGGAATTGGTTTTTCAGGATTAGGAAATATATCCAAAGGAAATCCGCTACAGGCCATTAAAAAACACTTCACCCCGGAATTCCGGAATCGCCTCGATGAAATCATCATTTTTGATCACCTGAACGAAGCTGTAATCCGGAGGATTGCAGAAAAGCATATTGAGGAGCTAAATCAGATCCTGACCGACAAAAAAGTTTCCGTTATTCTTGATGAAAGTGCCCTTGAATGGCTCACAAAAAATGGATACGATTCTGCCTACGGTGCGAGGCCGATGGGGCGGCTTGTTCAGGAAAAAATCAAGGATCCGCTGGTTGATGAAATTCTGTTCGGCCAGCTGCAGAAAGGCGGCGAAGTACGCATTAGTGGTAAAGCCGACGAACTCGGGATTGAGTACATCCCTTCCTGAGATAATTGACAAAGCTTTTATTAATTACTGAAAGCTTGAAGCACAGAGATAGCCCTGATAATGTGAATTTAAACCTGCAGGCGATCTGCAAAATTCAATAGCGCATAAAACATCTGTTTAAGACAAAACTCATGCGAACAGTATGTGTAGATAATACTCTTACAAGCTGCGGGATACATTTAACTCCAGGGTAAAAAACCTGGAGTTAAATTCCCTTTGTCATGCTTTACAAGCAAATGTTTTATAAGAACGAAATAGAACTTCTGATGCTCAATTTTCCGAACACAGGCTATACCCTCAGTTAATTGCCAGAAAAAAGCATCTCCGTGAACTTGCTCTTCTCTTTTTACAATTAGATAACGCACCCCAGCGAATCGCATATCGCTAATTATTTGTTTTTTAACGACCCAAAAAGCCATCCTTGTTAATCAAACGTTTAACAACTCTTGTTTAAATTATAAATTTTACTTATTTTTATAAAAATATCCCCAAGCACAGAAACCTGTTTAAATAATTTAAGTATAAAGGGATTCAGCAGATTGGTTCTAATATTTTAAAACTGTGTTTTGGCATGTTTTGAAGTCATTCAACACATAAATATAAGTTTTCGCATTAATTGTAAAACTACTTGCCAAAAGAAGTATTTTAGCCGCATCAGACTTCGGTTTAGTCAAAACCAGAATAAATGTTACGCTGACGGAACGTAATATTTTACAGCTTAGTTTACTTGTGTAAATTTATCAGGGCAATTTCACCCACATTTTACCGATCATGGAAAAAATTAATTCAATTTTATTAATACTTGTTATCTTTTTGTTCAGCGCTTTGCTTACTTCAACCGCCTGCAAAACTGAAAAACAAGAGGAGATGCTTGAAATTACTGTGTTTACTGATGATGAAATCACGAAGCTAAACGACTATTCCAGCGAGTTCTACACATATCTCGGTTCATCATCAGACGAACAAGCGCGTCAACTAATTGAATTACTTGCTATCCCCGACTCCATTTCAAAAAGCTACACACTCTCCTTTTACCTGCTTGAGTTCAGAAGTATACGCGAGATACATGCTTTTGGCACAAATGATAAGGACGAAAGCTTTATTCTTGCCAAATCTCTGGACCAGCTGCCACATCATTTCTTATTGATGCACGGCTCTTGAAACGCTAATAGTTTTGACTTTAGCCTTGCCTGAAGCCCACCAAATCGTATATCACGTATCTGAATGAGAAATACCTTACTTGATATGTAAGGGTAATAAGGTAATAAATACTCTACTCTGCATCTGAATTATTACTCTCTCTTTTAATTACTAGATTCTGCATTTCTTTTTTGCCTCTAAATCTACCCTCCTGATTTACATTTAGCCCTCCAGTATATAAACGCTAATTTTCACCAAAAAAACGCCCGTGTCTCACAACAGGCGGCTTGATTTTGGTTTTGACTTTCAGCATGATACTATTGTCAATATCTTTTAAAATTCTGGCTTTATCATGAGGGTTAACAACTGAACTTACTTCATTAGCAGCATTTTTCGTGTCTCTACCCGGTTTCCGGCTGTTAAACGATAAAGAAAGGTACATACCGCTGGCCAGGCGGCTTCCATCGAATGTTGAATAATGATTACCCGCATTTCTTTGACCACTTACCAAGGTAGCTACCTGCTGCCCCATCCTATTAAAAACATCCAGCCTAACATCAGCTGCTTCCGGCAGGGTGAATTCTATTTGAGTTGTTGGGTTAAATGGATTAGGATAATTTTTGATTCAACATAAACCCATCGGGAGTATCTGTACCCGGCAGGCTCGTTGGTGGTCCGTCTAAATTATATCGAAGAATCGTACCATTTGCGCCAACCGCCCACCCCTTACCAGAATCACTAAAAAGATGATTTAGAGCAATTGCATACGCGAAAAAATAAGCTAATGTATCGCATGATTTACCCAATTTTAGAATGTCCTTCGTAAAATCGAGTAGGAAGATAGGGATTAATTCCCTATCTGTCCTCTCACACCACCCTGC
>JAIULZ010000062.1 GCA_022565805.1 Balneolales bacterium | reverse complement strand
AACTAACTGATGACCCCTAACTGAAAAATCGGGCACTTCAAATGTTATTCTGCCATCCCCAAGCTCTGCAGCTTTGCTTAAAGCTCTCCAAAAATGATAAAACCAATATTGACTGCTGTGTGGAGCTACTATCGCCACTACCATAGTCCCTGCCCTACAAACACAGCAACAATCTTTACCTGAATTCAATTAGCTTTTTTACAAGATAATGTACGCATGTACACGATTCTGAGGTTGCTGGCAATTCCCCATTATGAAATTTTTCGTTTCTTTCGGCCCGTTCTATAGCAAGCTGAATTCTTGGCTTTCCAGTTTTCGGGTCAATAGCTTCAAAGTATTCGAAAAGATCATCAGATACCACCTTTGTCTTTTTCCCATCGTAGGATATGCCTAAATCTTTCAGATGTTCATTTATTTTAAGGGTATAGTCCTTTCGAGGCATTGGCTGTCCCTGATGATCAAGCATATGGAGTATGAACCAGTATTCAAATGCCTGGTTAGACCATGCGGTAATGAAGCCCAAAGAAGCGGCTTCCTTTACTACTTCGTTAAACCGCCCTGCCTGAATTTCGTCCTTATCAAACACACAAGCTTTGTAATCATATTCCTTTTTCCCGGAAAGCTCAATTGTTTTCGCTAACACACCTGGGGCACCTGTTCCTGCACCGACAGTAACTACATTAGCTGTCGCTAATTTGAATTGACGAAAATATGAAACCTCAGTATTAACACCTTCACAAACGATTAATATTTCAGGATTTTCGGCTTTTGTTGGCTCCTGCCGCTCCATTTCTCGCGGGTTTCGACGCCTATGTTTAGCTTTAAGTAGCCGTTCTTTATGAGCCGCTCTGTCCTGTGCTTCACGGGCTTGTTTGTCCATATTTACATCCCGTTAGTATTATTCAGCAGATCATCAAAATATTCAGTATAGGGTACGGCTCCATATTTTCCCTGTATGTATTTCTCTTCATAGTTTTCTTCTTTTCGAACCTTAGCGGTTTTGAAATCTGCCAGAGAATAGAGCCTTGCTTCTCCGTATCTGTTCTTCTCGGTAAACCATATCTGGTCTCTTCGAAACAGGTCTGATTTAAGCAGGTTTGTATTATGTGTATTGAATATGAGCTGTGCATTATTTTTATTAAAGGTTTTTGAATTAAACAGCTCAATAAGTTTACATGCCAAATTTGGATGAAGCTTAGAATCGAATTCATCTACGGCTAGTATGAGACCTTTATCAAGCACGTCCAAAATCGGTCCGGTAAGAGCAAAGAATTTTTTCGTGCCGGAAGACTCATCATTGTCCATTGAGAAAGATATTGCATCTACGGGGTTTCGTTCATCATCAAATGTTTTATGAGTTGTTTCCACATCTGATAAAAACTCTGCATCTTCTTCACGAATTTTCTTACGTACCATTTCCTTAAGCTTTTCCGGCATATCCTCAGGCAAGCTATTTGCGTCCATACTTTTGGCGGAGATGTCTGCAATTCCAAGATCAGCCCGCTGCACTAAATCAAGGATCCGGTTTTTAGTTTCAGAATCCTGGGTTTTAGTCATGGTGTAAAAGTGGTACCCTTCCTCCTTAAGGCCCGATATGACCTGTAGCTTTTTAAACCATTTGACAATCCGTTTAGATATTTCAAGATTAAACTGTGCCGCAACGGATAGAAACAGGGCATTTTCCCGGACCATACCCTGGTCCACAAGCATTTTAGCTCCTTTGTATCTGGTTTTATGGAATTCGATATCCTGGTAGTTGCGATAAAAGATCTCAATTTCTTTGGTCTTTGGCCGGTTATACAACCATTCTGCAATAACTACTTCGGAATTTAGCTCGAACCCGTAGCGAAAAAGCTCCCCTTTCTCATAGAATATCATCTCAAACTCTGACCCTTCATTACGACTTATAATATTGAGGCGGAATGGGTCAACAGGAATGATATCCCCCGTTTGCCAGTCTTTTGCCGAACGAATCACAAAATCCCGCATAAACATCATGGCATCCAGAAAGCGGCTTTTACCGCTAGCGTTGGGACCGTAAATTACGGCGCTTTTTAAAAGACGAAGCTTGAATGTGTCCTCCTGAATTACATTTTCGTCCTCACGATCTGTTTTATCGTAATTGGAGGCTGTCATATTAAGAACAGCCTCATCCTTAAATGTCTTGAAATTCCGGACCGAAAACTGAATAAGCATAATAAATAGGTTTTTTGCATAATTTCTGCAAAAATAACGCTTATTTATTCAATTTCATATAGATTGATTGACTTTCTTATAAAGTAGTGCAAAGCAAACTTCAACGCTTTTAAACAGCTCAATAAACTAAATAAGGAGAGGAGGATGGGCTATCTTAATCAGGACACAAAATATTAAGGAGAAAAAGGCTTGCCCTAAGCGCGCTGATCTGACGGGAAGCGGGGCAAGCACGTTGCCAAGACTAAGATACGAAACATCCAATATTACGGTTATATTTGATCCTTTTTGAAACAAAAGATAAGCAGGCCTGCTAAAAGGCCGGGGGAATAGCCATCTTCACCATATGATATCAACCTGCTGCTAACCGATAGTTTTCGATATTGTTTTTGAGCTCATAAAGCTTATCCAGACCTTTTTTCAGATTTTTCAAGTCCTCATGGTTTTTAATGAGTGATTTTACGGGGTGGGCGACTCTATTCCGTATTTCTCTTACCTTTCCGGTGTTTTTAATAAATGACTTTTCTTCCGTGTATCCCAGTTTTAGGTATTCTTCTTTTTCACATAATAGCGAAATCAATTGGCCAAGATACAGATACTCTCTGAAATCATTATCGCTATTCATCTCTCTGTCGTGGTAAAAACGTTTCTGAACTAAGGTGACCTGTTTCTGCAGATCATCATTTTGTGCCCTGTTCTTTAAGATTTGAAACGCTTCATCAAAATCGCATGTAATCATCGTTGCTAATTCACGTTCAACAAATGAAATAAGACCAAAAAGATAGATATAGAATTCCCGGCAGTTGAAATTACACAGAGATATAAGACCAATTATGTTATCACCGCTGCGTCCGTGTGTCAGAAAATAAAAATCTCTTCCTTCTTCGGTCATTTTCCAAATGACATCATGAATATGTGTTCGATAATAGAGTTTATGAGATTCATCAATAAGTGTAGTGTATAGCTGTTTATCTGCAGTAAGCTGAAAATATTCGTTTACATCACCATTTTTTTTAAGAACAGGCACGATATCAAACTTTTTCTTTAGCATTATATCCCGTATTTCAGATTGCTTGTCACCGTGTTTGTAACAAAACCAATCATCCCTGTTGATACCAATATTGGCCACAATGATATCTGTATCAAAGCTTTTATGAAAAGATGTTTTTTCAAGCATTTTGTATAAGTCCTTAATTATTTCTTATGCCACCACTTTCCAACTCAGTAAAGGTTTGTACCACTTTCCGATAATCGGCACCACCTTCATAGTATTTCCCAGTGATATGGATGTTTCCGTTACGATATACCTTTCCCCGATTGATGTTATCCACTCCGCTGCCTAATGTGGCAAACATTTTATCGGTTAAGACCTGACGGTCATGGATTTCAGTACTTGCTGAACTTCTGAAAAGCACCGTCTTAAAAGTGATACTATATCCCTGTTCGGCAAAGAGCCTCTCGATTTCTTTCGTGTCGATTTTGAACTCCTCTTCTTTGGTTATAAGCGTAAAATCTAGCTGATCTCGTGAATGACTGACCAATCCCGAGACAAAATTGATCATACTGTCTTTTTGATTTAAGGCATAGGGGTCAACAAGCTTCAAAAACCTTGTTTTATGCCTGCAGCTGGTGAAAACTTCCTTCCATGTCATCTTCTTCCCTTTTTTTAAGCTAATCAGCTTACTATCGAATAAGTACTTAGCCGAGCGGAGCTCTTCATTTGCTGCTACTATATCTATTCCAGCATTTTTAGCTTTTGTCAGCCAATCCTTCTCTAGCCCACTTAGTTTCAGGTCAGCAAAAGCCTGATGAATTACACTAATGGCCTCTGCCTTCTTTTTGGGAATACCTCTGATTATAACCGGGTTTTGATCTGTTTTTGCAACCTGAGTAATTAAACTCGATGCTATACTTTTCTCAAGAAAAGAGTATAAATCGGGATTCTGCTCTTTCATTAGTTCCATCAGCCCAAGAAGGTCGTGCACGGATAGCCTGGATTGCCTGTCCCTGAACATGGTTCCGGTTTTAAAAGCGTATGTCTTGTTATTATACGATAAATCCGTAATCGACTTTATGACTTCTTCAAATCCGGATCTATCTAAAGCAACTTGTAGCATGTTAATTCCTGTTTGTTATTCTGAGGCGTTCAAGAGTGATATCTGCGGAGGCATCAAAAAAGTTATCCGGCCATGGTTCACTAAAGGAACCGTCTTCGGTTAGCTTAATTTCCCTGGCATATGAACCGCCTATATCTTCGTTTCTGTCGACAAACAGTATTTGTATATCATCCTTATCAAGGCCTTTTTCGGAACTAGCTTTAGTGCTGTTTCTTGCGATCTCAAGCTGCAACGTTTTTATGAAGTGCTCTGAATGTGTCTCTATCATAAAGCGATTTCCTTTCGACGTATAATTCTCAATCACAAGCTGAGCAAGCTTACTCTGTTGGGCCGGATGAAGATGCAGTTCAGGTTGTTCAATCACGAGTAGTGCTTTCTCATGAGCTGCCATATTAGATATAATTGGAAGTACCTGAACAATGCCAAGTCCTACTTCCGACCTTTTTACTGGAGTGTCCGTCACGGTATCGTACAATTCGTATTTGTGAACCAGACCTTCAGACAATAACACGCTGTACAACCGATCTCCTTCAAGACCACGTTTTTTTAGTTTTGCAGAAAGATTCTCTATTTCTTTTTCCGTGGCCCCCCTTTTATACTTCACCTCGTAGGAAGTTCCAAGCCCGGCAGGTCCAAGCAAAACATTTATTTGTTTAAGTATACCAGCTTCCTGCGACTGCGTTTCAGGATTTTGCAGAATACCACAAAAAGAATACAAACTTGTGCTATCTGAAAGAACTTCTCTAATCCCTGCCACATATAGCCCATTCATATTTCGAAAAGGGGCTTCGAGAATATTCTGGATATGGGTTAAAAAAGCCCCGTTAAAAGCGGCAAAACGCTTAAAAACCACCTTGTTTTTTCTTTTTTCAGAAAGTTTAGGTGTACCACTGAGCATACTTTCCGGAATAGTGATTTGATTGTTTTGCGGCCCAGTGTGTCCAATTCGTCTTGCCAAACTGTTCATTAAGGCTTTAAAAGAGCCAAATAAGCCAATACCTGTTACATTTCGCACCTTTGCCATTATATGATAACTACCCCCTTTTGCCCTGATGAAAACCTCGTTCTTTTCTCCTATGGTTTGAGTTTCTTCTTCAGCAACCTCCCACTCATTTATAATTGCACAATACTCAAAAAATGACGCTAACCATTTTTCTCTTATGTCTCCAACATTATTCTCTATCCTCTTGCTCACATTGGTTTTATCGTCAAAGGCCAACTCGGTTAAAGCCAGAGGGGTATACGGATTGATGAATCCCTCTTTAACAAGCGTTATGCCGTCCACATTATAAAATTGAAGCTCAATTAGCCGTTTGGTTTCTTTTCTTTCAGCATGATGTAATGTCTCATAGACTATTATCTTTCTCTCAACAAAATCGTACATGTTAAAAGCCGTGGGGCGAACTTTTTGTCGCCTGGCTTGATCGAATACTTCAACTCTTTCATGTGGCCTATCATCATCAAATAGACTTTTATTCATACTCTCTTTGAAATAAAGGGAATTGTCTAAGCCTTCCTGTACACTTTTAAGCTCAAGCTCAACCTTTATATCGTAAACTGCCTTATGCATGGTCTCACCCTCAAATTCAAGGTCAGACTCAAAGTGATGAAAAACGCGATATTTCAATTCAATCAGGTTTTTTCCATCTTTCTGATAAATCAGGTCTTCCAGACGAACTGAATTATTCACATTCCACATACGAGATTTTGCTGCACCATCCAAATAGCTAAAAAGCCTGAGTAGTGATGACTTACCTGCGGAATTGCCTCCAAATAAAAGCGTAAGAGGTTTGTTTTTAACTCTTACCGGTTCTTTAAAAGAGCGATAGTTCTTTATACTAAGCTCAATTAATCGTATCCGGTTGGTCGAGTTGAAAAAAAATCCTTCAAATATATCTTTCAAGTTTTGCATTTAACTTCTATGACTAATATGTTTGATGTGGTGGCACTGTAGAAAAGGAAGTGATAACTTCTACTTTGCAATCGGCCGAAGTTGGTCTTTCAGACCGTATTACACTGCCACCATTTTTTTTATTTTTTCAATTAGCAAGAGTTGAACCTGAACTACTCATCCAGGTTAGTCTAGAAAATAACTTAATCAAATATTGAATTATCTACTGCGGATAGGTCTTGCTTGTCAGGGTTTTTAGTACTGCCTTCGATGATTTGCCTTAATTCCACTATTTTCCTTGATTCACTGAAGGAAATTTCCAGATTACAAACAATATTCGCTACTGCATATTTTTGATGGTTTTGTCTTATCAGATACTTTTCTGATTCATCTGTGGCAAAATCCCTCAGATCAATTATACCAGCCCAAATGTCGTAGCCCTCTATTTCAAGGTCAATTAGTGAAAAATCCTTTATTTCACTTGATAATGGTGGTCTAGTACTTGCAAAAGGGAGATCTTGTTTTTTCATCAAATATAACGCCCTTCCGCCTTTAGCTGATGACCATTTTAGGTTAAAGATTGGCGTACCTTTATAGAATTCCTCACTTAAATCTTTTTTTACCTCCGTGTGGTTAATAATGTAGGGCAGAAAGACAGCCGCATTAACCAGCACGTACTCTGCCCTATCTTTACCGCCCAAAAGCTTATCTATAGCTTTGAACATATCTACACTTGAGAGAGAGTAGTTCTCTGTACTTGCCTCATGAAAGGAGTTTGCTAACGTAGTTTTAATATCAGCAGAAAGCTCTTCAGCTACAAAAGAGTCAAAATTAGCATGGTGAAATGGAATATTATCCAAAAAGGCAGTTCTCTCGAATGGAATTATTTTCCCTTTGCATTTGCCAATTATCTCGGGCTCTTCTGTTAAAGTATCGTTCTTGAGCTCACTTACCGATGCTAAAGCCTCACTTATTATGTCTTTTGATGATTCTTTAAATTTAGCCAGTTTTTCTTCAGATAAGTCCTGTGCCCTCTCTGTCTCGTCCATCTTATCTTTTAGCTTAATTTCTATCTCATCAAAAATAACTTCGGGCAGCAGTTGGTTATTTTCTTCAAACCATTTATCTGTGAAATCAGGCATGTTTAACTCTTTGAGAAGCTTTTTATCCTTACGAGTTTCTTCTATGAACTTTAGAAAGTAAGGCAACCCTTCTAACCATATTTTCATTTTACTTTGGCTTTTCGGAAATCCAGGAATAGAAACAGGGTCTTCGTATGACAGATGCCTGCGAAGTGTAAACTGTCGCAAATACAAAATTGCAACGGACTTCCTGAACCATAGTGTAGTAATTTTTTCTCCATCAATTCCGGTTTCATCAGGAAACTGATACATGCCAGAGAAAAGAAGCATCTCATAATCATCATCGGAAACAAGGTAATACAAGTCAAATATATCACTCATGCTTTTTGGCAGTAGCGGATGTTTCGGGGGTTCATTTTGAGTATACCTAAAGGCCTTATTTAAATACTCGTAGCATCCATAGTAAAGAGCCAATGCATTAATATGACTCATAAACTCAAATAATTTCCTCTTTTCCCCTTTAGTACTACTATAGTTATATGAACCGGTAACACCATACCGTTCATAGTCTCTTAGGTTCAGAAGACTATATTGATGCATTTGACGCCAGAGGTGGAGAGCTAAGTCCTGCCTTTTTTCTTCTAAGGCTGAAGCATTTATTATCCAAATATTGTGGAACGTCACATTTGAGGTACTTATGTTTTTTCTAATTGGACGAAGCCATGTAGCTCCAAATACCCTGTATTCTAAAAACACAAACCCCTTGTTGTTTACTGCTAATAAAGTTTGAGCTAGTTTTTCAATAAACTGATAATAAGATTTCGGGTAATGAATCTCTTCTCCGGTTTGTGAATATTCCTTCTGCTGAAATAAATTGTGTGTAAAGCTTATTGCATCTATAGCTATTTCCCGCTCACCTCTTTTAACTACTGAAACAAGTAGGTCTCCAAGAGCCCTGAAAGACAACTCTTTTTCGTTTTCAAAGACTACTTCTAAATGTTTTAATAGTTTATCAGGCGTATAGAAGATTACAACTTTCCTAATTAGAAAGAGCAAAAAAATAACTTGAAACGCTGTAAGGGTAGGTATCCCCCCTAAAAGAAAAGTCCTTCGATAATCCTCAAATTCACTCCAATAACCATAGTTAACAGATAACACATACCACGCTACAAAAAACAGATTTGTGACCAAAGTTATTCCGAACAGCCAGATCTCTGGCGATTGTTGAAACAACCTGATAATATGAATAGACTCATACCTCCGGT
The DNA here is from genome assembly GCA_022565805.1 of Balneolales bacterium. GTDB lineage: Bacteria > Bacteroidota > Rhodothermia > Balneolales > Cyclonatronaceae > Cyclonatronum. The sequence continues at coordinate 13,540 of JAIULZ010000062.1, read as the reverse complement.
CCAAATTCACAATTACTGTCAACAATACTGGAACCGCAAGTGCTAGTATTGCAATCTGAAACTGTATGCTTATTAAAACCGGATCTATTTCCATCACCTCACCCCGTCACATCCAAAAAGCTGTCGAAGTTGCTGGCTAATTCGTATTTCACATCGTTGTTCATGGCTTTAAAGTGTTGGCGGCCACATTCGATTTTGGCATACTCCGTTGGTCGCAGGGCATCGCTGAAGAGATTTCCTTTGGTTTCGACTACGAAATAGAGCTTGTGTTCGCCTTCGTTTTCGTATACAACTGCCCAGTCCGGGTTGTAGGTGCCGAGCGGGGTATCTATTTTGAACCAGTCCGGTAGCTTTGCATAGAGGGTGATGGCATCATTTTTTTCGAAGGCTTGAGCAAAATTACGCTCTACGTCCGAATCATAGACTACATGATCATAGACCGACTTTTTTGATTCAAGCATATTTTTGTCTAAATACCCGAATAGTTCTTCGTTTTCAAATAGCTCCTGCGCGAAGAAATGATCATCCCCTATTTTCTGGTACTTTATTCCATCGACCACTACCAGTCGCATTTGACTGCGAAGTATATCTATAGCCTGTTCGATGAATTTTTGCGGATTATTCGTAAAATCGTTTAGTCTGCCACTGTCTATGAGCATCTTAGCTAATGATTTTCTGGTTAGCTGTGTGGCATCTTGCAAAATGCTGAGTATATCTGGCAAGGGGAAATCTCTGGAAGTATACGTTTGCGTCTGCTGATCTACTTCTCCGGTATGCACTCCTCCACGATCTATATTGAGCTTCGAGCGTTCGATCCGGAATCGTGCCTTACCAACGCGCAGCTCTTTTTTCAGAGCATTGGTGCAGTTTACTATCAGTGTATCGCTGTCAAAATCTACCCGATAGGTAGTTTTGTACTTTATTTTATCCCACAATGCTTTGAAATGCCCATCAAGCAATACTTCTTTCTTTACTTTAATTATCCGCTTGTCATCCGCGTTTTTAACATTCAATTTTCCGGCAAGCTTTCTCAGCAAAGCGGTAATTTGTGGCTTTTGCTTTTCCACCGCTTCAGGCAGATTTACCACATTCGCTTTGATATCTAAGCGAAGTTTGTCCTGAATACGGCCTTTTTCGTCTATATAGCCTTTATCGAGCATGTGGCCCCAAATATTTTCGGATTGATCCACACCCAGGTTTTTTGTTTCACCATCTTCAATTTGTACCGGAATTCCTGCAAATGAATGTCGCTCTATTACGCCAAAGCGAATACCTTCCTCTTCTTCGATCTCTTTCTGAAGCTGCCTGGCAAAATCCTCATAAGATTCATTGGCCATAACGGTTAAGGTATTTACCTCAAAACCATGTACCCGCTCTCCTTCCTGATTTACAGCAATGCGAAGTCCGCGTCCTATTTCCTGTCGTTTTTTTATTGTTGAACCGGATTCATTGAGCGTGCAAATCTGGAATACATTCGGGTTATCCCAGCCTTCCCGTAATGCTGAATGGGAAAAAATAAATTTCAGTTTGGTATCGAGACTTAACAAGCGCTCTTTGTCCTTCATAATCAGATTGTAGGTATCCCCGTCTTTTTGTGTTTCTCCGGAAGTGTCTACAATGTATTCTTTCTTGTTACTTCCACGCCCTTTACTATCGATGGAGAAATACCCGTCATGAACTTCGGCAGCAATAGTGTCTTTGTCTACCCCTTCAAAAAGCATGTGATATTTTGGCTGCTGTATAGCTTTGTTGTATTCTTCTTCGAACATACGGGCATACTTTCCTTGTTGCTCATTTCCATCTTCGTCGTAAATCCGGTAATTACTTACGCGGTCGATAAAAAACAGGCTCAAAACTTTTATGCCTCTTGGCCGGAGCATCTTTTCCTTCTCCAAGTGCATGTCTATAGTTTTGCGAATTTGCAGGCGTTTGTAGGTGTCTTCATCCACACCACCAACATGCTGACCAAGGCGCACAATTACGTCATTTGCGAATCGCACATATTCATACCCTTTTTCGGCATAAATTTCGCTAATAATGTATCCATCGTATATAGATCGACCACCACTCATTTCAAACAGGTCTTCACCACCGCTCACTCTTCGCTTTACTCTCGATACACTTCCACTTCTTAACTGATCAAAAGAAATTGCCGCTTCAGGTCTGCCTTTTTTGTTGTTAATATCATGCACTTCAACGAATGCTTTGTTGTGTGCATCATCAATCTGAATTCCGGCAACTTCAATTTGTTTCACGAGTTTCCGCTCATACGCATCTACCGAGTCCAGCTTATATAACATGTGGTATTTGTCGATATGAGTTGCTGAGTAACGAAAGGTACATAAGGGGTTGAGCGATGTTATTGCTTCTGCGCTTCTTGTGGTAGTGTCTACAGATTGTGGCTCATCGATTATTACCACCGGATTAGTGGCCTGTATGTACTCAATGGGTTTTTGCCCATTCATGCGGTCGTGCGGACGATGAATAATATTGGCCTTATTCAATTCTTCGGGGTTTGTAAACGACCGTCTGAAGGCATCAATATTGATTATCATGATCTGCATGTGCTGCGATGTTGCAAAACTACGAACCTGCCCCAGTTTGTCGGAATCATATACAAAGTAGTCGAAAGGCGTATTATCGTAGAGTTGATTGAAGTGCTGCTCCGTCATTTTGAGGGATTTATGCACCCCTTCCCGAATTGCCACTGATGGCACCACGATAATAAATTTTAAAAAGCCGTATTTCTTATGCATTTCAAACATGGAGCGTAAATAAACATAAGTTTTGCCCGTCCCTGTTTCCATTTCTATGGTGAAGTCCATGCTGTTCAGCTTTTCGTCGGGTCGCAGGCCGTTTTCGATTTGTGCCGACTGTACATTTTTAAGCACATCTTCTTCCAACAGCTTTAGCGTATTACCAGAGCCTTCTGTTGCCGACAAAAAACCTTCTTTCGGTAAAGCCGATACGGTGAATCGACTGAAGCCCGTTTCCTGCCCCTCGAACACTTTGGTAACCGAGTTGAACGCATCCTGCTGGAAATCAAGACTTGAATTAAACTTAATTTTCATTGGTCTGCTCATAATCATTAATCGATTCAATTATTTTCAATTTTAAACTTTCATCATCCATAGAATCAGCTATAACAGCCCCAATAATTTCACGCAACAACTCCTTGCTAATAGCTCCACTTGCCACGTGGTAGCTAATATTCTCCATTTCTCTTAAGAAGGTGTTAGAGCAGTACAAATACCCATTAAACAAAAGCATTTGGGCGCAGAGTGTAATGGCAATACGCTTGTTTCCATCTTGGAAACAGTGGAATTTGCAGGCAGAAAAAAATAAATGGGTTAGTTTATCTTCAAATTCGGGGTAGTAAAGGTCATTCTTTATATGTTCCAGAACACTTTCAAGCGGGCCTTTATTGAGAATTGTTTTGGTGCCACCTCCGCTTAAATCGACTGTTTTACTGTGGATTTCCACGGCTTGCTCTATCGTCAGGTATGTAATTGCCATGTTACTCCCGCTCTTTTAGCCTCTTAAGAACGTCCTGTGCATCTCTAAGTCTTTTTTCCAGATCTTTGCTTTTTTCGCCGATAAACCGCTCAAATTCGGACTTTTCCAAAGGAACGATATAATCTTTCAACTGTAAGTGAAGCGCTTCCCTGAATGCAAGATCACGACTAGCCATTTTTACCCTTGCCTTTTCAATTAGTGGTTCCCAAAGTGGCTGATTTTGGAATAAATCGAAAATAGCGTCTACTTCATAAGATTGCAGATATCGCCCCTTTTCTGTAGAAACTTTTTTGATCTCTTCTGCTAATCCATTTTCATAAGCGGCAATAATATCCAAAACTTCAGAATAGAAGGTATCTCTTACGTTATCCTTCTGCTCAAGTCGCAATATCTTGCGGTACTCATTTGCATTTTCTTTAAAAATGCTTTCATAGATTTTGTTGGTGTACATTGGATATTTAAAATTACCCATTGCGACATAATCTTTCAGGGCATCGGTAAACTTCTTCCTGTAATTTTCTTCAGCAAACCAGGAATGTAAGAAGTCTTCGTCTCGCTGATTTATATATTTTGTGCCACCACCTGTCTTTCGGTTAATCAAATCGATGATAATATCAAGAATAGCTTGCCTGAGTAACCGAGCGCGTTCACTTTCCGTTATTAACATTCCTATGTTTAGAAAAGCCCTGAAATCGAAAATCGACAATCGGGCAGTACTTTTGAGGATCCCGAAATCTGTTTCGGGATCCCCCTTTTGTGTTAGCGCTAACTTCAACTCTTTCAGCCGCTTGCCGCTTATTATCTCGTAACCATTTTCTAATAGTTCTTCTTCAAAATTGGAAATATAATTCTCTATTGTTCTAACGGTAACCTCAAAAAAAGACGCCAAATACTCTTTGGTAAAAACCAATCGGTCTTCAAATACCACGCCTTGAAGATTTATGGCTTTCTGTATCTCCTCAACCGCGTAAGGATTGTTCAATACATTTCTTCGCTCTATTTGAGATGTTGTTAGTTTTTTAGCCATATTATATACTCCTTACATCCTCAATCCCGCTTTGCTTTAGAATTTGAACGGCGTTGGTTTTTACCACGTCGTTTTTGAAGCCGCCATCGCGGAATACTACTCGCATGAGCTCGGGTTGCAGCTCTTTCTTTATGGCCGTTATGCCTTCCACCACATCCAAAGTAATGTTGGCCGACAGACAGAGAATAATTGCTCCGGCGCCGCCTATATAAACCTTTGCACCCGCAACTTCGCGCTCTTCTATTGGCATGGCAATGTCGAGTCCGTATTTAAGCAGTATTTCATACAGCACATCCAGCTCCGTGCGGTCTGGTTTTACGTTTTCTATGGTATCCTCAAGGGAAAGCTGTACCTGATCAAAATCCGGATCCCAGGGTTTGATGTTGGAGGTGTCGAGCTTGAAGACTTTGAAGCCTGAATTAGCTCTTGAATTACTTTCTGCTTTGTTGATTTGGTTTAATACCCTAATAATCCGTTCTCTTGCAAGTTCCGCGATAGTTTCATAACCAGCTTTAGCAGAATCAGTTTCTTTAGTTAATCTCTCTGGCAGTTGTACCATAATAAACTTAAGATTATGATTTTCTCTCAAATTATAAGTGAGTACTGAATGTGCCGTCGATGCTGAACCTGCAAAAAAATCTAAAACTATATCTTTCTCACTAAGGCTAGATAATGTTATGAGTCTATTTAATAACCTCTGGGGTTTAGGTCCATCAAAATGACCTTTACCTTCAAATAATTTCACTACTTCTTTCGACCCCTCCTGACTATGGCCTACTTCTTTATAAAAAAGGATTGAAGTTGGTGCCATACCATCAAATTTGAGTTCTGTAAGGAATCTTTTAATAGATGGTACGCTATCACCATCAGGACCAAACCAAATACGGTTATCATGGAGTCTTTCAAAAAAAGCTTTTTTTGAAAGACTCCAGCAGCGCCCTGCTGGAGGCTCTACGACTCTTCCCGAGGGTGTTGTAATCTGATAATCACTCTCAGAGTTATATGTTTTAACTGACATATCGCTAGCTTTCCAGACACCTCGTGGATCATTGTCAGGATTTTTATAACGTGCATTTGCTTCTTCAGTTCTTGGTAACCGTCCTATTTCAAAATCATTTATAGATTTTGAATACATCAAAATATAATCATGACTATCTGAAATATAACGTGCATCGTTTTTGGGTGCATAAGCTCTCTCCCATATCAACTCAGCAATGAAATTTTCTTCTCCAAATACCTCGTCGCTCACCTTTCTTAAATTTGCCACCTCATTATCATCAATAGATATAAATATAACCCCATCCTCTTTCAGTAATTCTCTGGCAAGTTTTAACCTCGGGTACATCATATTCAGCCAGTCGGTATGGTAGCGTCCACTGGTTTCCGGATTTGAAGAGATGTTTTTGCCTTCGCTGTCCAGCTGACCGGTTATTTCTTTATAGTTTCGGATGTTGTCTTTAAAATTATCTTTATACACAAAATCCTTACCCGTATTGTAAGGTGGATCAATATAGATCATCTTCACTTTTTTGTGGTAGCTGCGCTGCAAGAGCTTGAGCACTTCCAGATTGTCGCCTTCTATAAAAAGGTTTTCTGTGCTGTCCCAGTTTACGCTTTCTTCGGGTACAGGGCGCAGAGTACCTTTACTTGGGGTCATGGCCAGCTTACGAGCCTGACTTTTACCGTTCCAGTTAAAAGAGTAGCGCTCAGCTCTGTCATCCGTAAACTCGCCAAGCACTTCCTTAAGTGTGTCGAAATCTACCTTCCCGTCGGTAACAATTTCCGGAAACAGCTGCTTCAGCTTTTCCACATTTTCGGAAATTAAGTCTTTACTTTGGCCGTCTTCGGGTCCGAGCTTTTTCAAATTACTGGTCATAAGTCTTGTTTAAGTTCTGTGAGTTGCTTTTTAAGATCGTGTATTTTGGTATTCAGCGAAACCTTTTCGTTAAATGATTGGGCCTTTTTCAGCTGTACCCGAAGAGTAAAAAGCTGATCTTCTATATTCCGGTAAGCTTCAAGACGGTTAGCGCGATAAGAGCGGTCATCATCATCCCCTGCAATAGTAAAGTTACCCGAGATACCGGCAGTTTCGTATGCTCTGAAACATTCCAGCCAGTTAGAGTAAAACGCTTTTAAATGAATACGCGGCTGATTTCCATAAGCCATCTCATATAAAAAAGCCTCCTGCTCCTGTAAAAGAACATCGGAATTAAACCCATCGGTTATTCTTAACGTTTTAATCGTTGCCGACTGCTCATCGGCCTGACTATAGCGTTTCTCCGCAGTCGAAAAATAGACAAGCGCTTCGCATCTGAAAATAATAAGTAGTGGGTAGGGAATACCACGCTGCATAATTTCAGCTGTACGCTTTAGCCTTGCGGTAGTTCCTTTTTGTAGTTCTGTTTCAATCACCAGAATTTCCCCATAGCTAAAATCATCTTCTTCCACAGAAGGTATACCGCAGTTTGCGGGTTTGAGGCTATATTTTAGCAAAATATGGGCTATGTCTTCGCTAAAGCTCTTTTTATCGGTAGCTGTGAGTCGCACATGCTCATAAAACAGCTTTTTAAACACCCGTTTACCCAAATAGCATTGTTCGGGAATAGCCAAAATGTTCCAGGGAAAGTCCATTAAAACAGATTTTTGGGATCAATAATAAGATAGCTAACCACCTCAAAATCTTCCAAACCTTTTGCATCCTGCTTACCAAGGCGTGTTCCACCTCTTGTAAACAAACTTTCCAAACCCTGCTCTTCGCTTTTTCCGATAACCGATAAAACAGCCTGATTTAAAAGTTTTGTACAAACTCCCATCCTGCTACCGTTTCGGGTATGCTTCATAAATATGCTGAGGGCCTCTTGCTGCACGCTCCTGTTCCCGATGCAAAGCTGCTTGTATAGATCGAGCAAACTACGGGTTTGTGTAAAAGGAATGTGAATGCTTCCATCGGCGGCTGCAAAAGCTAAAAAATAAGGGCTAAGCGCATAGTTCGGATCAGCACTAATATCTTCACGAACAGACCGAAGACAAAAAATAACACCCGACGGAACTTCGTCGGAATCGACAAATTCATCAGGATCAACAACAGCCCGACAGCCAATTGGCATCTTATCCAGAATCTCTCTACCATTCTTGAGGTAGTCCACCAGGTCCTGACGAAAATCATTTAGCGTAAGATCGGTAATAGAAATACCGCTGCCCAAATCCTCAAGATCTACAACTTCTTCGTGCAGCTGCTCCATTTGCCGTCTGCGATACTCCAGATCGTTCATTCGACTCGAGCCCTGATACTCGATTACGTTTTCCTCACCGGTTGCAGAGATATCCAAAAGCACCATTCGACCGGAGACCCGGGCCTCAAGATTAATGTATTCATCCAGCTCCATATTTGGCCAATAATTAACCAGTTGGATTCGCTTATTTACAGAACCGAGGCGATCAATACGACCAAATCGCTGAATGATACGAACCGGATTCCAGTGGATGTCATAGTTAATCACCAGATCACAATCCTGAAGATTTTGTCCTTCTGAAATACAATCAGTGGCTATTAGCAAATCTATTTCGGCCGTAGCTTCCGGATCGGTCTTTGCTCTTTCTTTGGAAATAGGTGAAAAGGCCGTTATAATCGAAAGAAGGTCTTTATTAATTCCGGCAAGACTTGTCATATTATTTCCGGTTCCGCCTAAAACCATAGCGCTATGCAGACCAAGATTTTCTTTAACCCAGGGCTGCAGCTGATCATATAAATAGCGGGCCGTATCGGCAAATGCGGTAAAAATAATGGCTTTTCGATTACCGGGATTAATGGGCTCCTCAACTTTACGAGTTAAATAAGCTTTGAGATCGGCCAGCTTCGCATCATTTCGGGAGCTAACCGATCGGGCATACCGAAGCAGTTTCAAAAGACGGTCACGATCTTCTTCAAGCTCCTGTTTCCAGCGGATGAGGTCTAAATCCTGAATCAGCACCTTGATTTTATTACCAATCAGAAAACCGTCAAGATCATCTTCCTCCAGATCGATATCCTCAATCGAAAGTTCTCCCACCTCTTGCACCGTGGTTGCCCTCTCCAGAAGTGCGATTACATTTCTATGTAGCTTTTCGACCGTAAGCGTAAAAGCAACAATTGAGCTCTCCATGCGCTTCAGCAGATTCACGCGCATAAGATGAATCAAACTCTGTTCGCGATCAACCTGCCGGAAAACCGAACCCTGTGTAAGGCTCGTATCGTAGCGACGGCTGTATTCTTCTCGTTTTTCTGCCAACAAATATTTTAGCGGAGCATAAGCGGCAAGATTAAGCAAGCGTATCTCCCGGTTGATTTCTTTTAACGGCGGGAACACGCCGTCAAGATCAATATCCGGTTTCTTATTAACCGGTTTCAAACGTTCTGGAAACGTACCCAATTCCTCACTACTAAAATATTTTGTGATATGTTTTCGTGATCGCGCAATGGTGAGCAGGTCAAGCAGCTTGAAATAATCAAAACCAAGCATAGCAAGCAGGCGTCGGGTTATGCGCTCGTCTGGCTCAAGCTTCTGCCACTGATTAAACTTACTCTGAGCTTTCTTAAGTGTGAGCTCAACGCTATGAATACCACTGTCGAAAAGTGCATCATCGCGGCCTTCTGTAATAAAAGCAACCTGATTTTTAAGATCATTCATCCGGTTATTAACGGGAGTGGCAGAAAGCATCAGTACTTTGGTCTTCACTCCCTGCTTGATGATCTCCCGCATCAGCTTTCCGTAGCGGGTTTCCCCCTCTTTTTTTGCCGGGTTATTCCTGAAATTGTGAGACTCATCAATTACAACCAGGTCATACGTACCCCAATTAATGGTATCCAGGTTAATGTCTCCGCTAATACCGCCATCACGGGTGAGGTCGGTATGGTTAAGAACATCATAGTTGAAGCGATCATCGGCAAATACGTTGCGCTTATCATTCAGGGTATAAACCGTCCAGTTTTCACGAAGTTTTTTGGGCGCGAGCACCAGTACACGGTCGTTACGCAGCTCATAATACTTAATTATGGCAAGGGCCTCAAAGGTTTTTCCAAGCCCTACACTGTCGGCTATAATGCATCCATTATACTGCTCAATCTTGCTGATAGCAGCCACAACGCCATCCCGCTGAAAACTGTACAGCTTGTTCCAGATAACCGTGTTCCGAATGCCAGTTCTCGTTTTGATGACTTCATCTTCATCAACCAGATGCATGGAATCACGAAAAACTTCGAGTAACGTTTTAAAGTACAGGGTTTCAGGCGAACGGGTTTGAAAAATCTGCTTTAGCGCATTACCAAACAGATCGTTTGCGGGTTCATTTCGCGAGCTATCGTTCCAAATTTGCGTAAACCACCGATGCAGACTTGTTAATTGATCAGGATGAGTACTTGCATTATTCATTTCATGCCCGCTCGAAGGCAGTACACCAAGGCCTGAACTTGTAAAAGTGGACGAGCCGTTTATTGCGAGTTTTTGAGCACCGTTATTATGCAGGCCGTAATAAGATGCATTAAGCGGATCATTCGTAACCTTTATCTCTGATTTCTCAAGTAACCATTCATTAAGCTTTTCGGCCAAAAAAGGAGCAATAAGTCGATTCCGGTTCATTCTGTCGCTACGATCTCCGAGTAAAGCAGGGATATGACCCGATTGCTGAATTTCGTCACTATCCTCATCAATAACAGACCTACCGAGTAGCAACCTTGCGCTCTTAAGCTCCTCAAGCTTATCCGACAACGCCTCATACCCAAATAAAGAAAGCGTACGACTAATAACATGCAGTTCATCTGCATCGATTAACGATTCGGCAAGCACATCAACTACGCGGCCGTGTTCTCTATTGTCGATTATGTGCATGTTATGGGATAAAAGATACCTGATTAAACATATTGAAAATTCACTCCGATTTACGGTCACTCATGCTCGCTGACCAAGCAAGGCAACTATAGAATTATTTTGATCTTTATTATGCCCATTTTTGTCGGTATTTCCAATAAGGAATTGATCATTTGGCGACTGCTACTGAATAATTTTAATTCGCGGAACAACCCTAAACAAGCACCCGCACTATACTTAAAATTCTGAAAAATTGTCAGCTATCGGATTATTCCTTAACAAACAGGTCGATGAAAGTTTTAAAAACTGACTTAAAAAGCGAGATCAGTCAATAATTCAACTACATACTAATATTGAGCATAGCTTTGTTTTTACATTTTTTTAATTATAATCGATGTTTAGCTATTTATCAAATAGATACAAATAAACTTATATTATGAGACACCTCACCTTACTACTACTTGTTTTTCTAATTCCTACTTCACCTAACGCTCAGGATCGAGATACAGGTAATGAAATAATCATTGAGTATGATGCTAAAAGTCAGCGCTTTGTTAATCTCCCATCATCAGTGAGGTACGGTAGCTATGTAAGTATCAGAATATCTAATATTAATAAAGAGCGTTTAGAAATTGATGCCGCAATTAGCCAAGTTAACAGAGATTCTGAAAGAGCAAAAGCATTCGAAGTTATTGAACTTATTGATACTGATATTAAGAATACGCTACAAGAAAGGGGAATCCCGAAGGCAGTAAACGATGCATTTCAAGAGTATCGTCAAGAAATCAATCAGAGAATCGAAGAAATTCTCAACATAAGCGATTGCATAAGTAAAGTCTCACAAGATTATATGAAAGTCTATTATTCAACAAGCGACTGGCTTAAGCTTGAGCAGTTCTTAATTCAGAATGAAGCCGATTGTAAGTACGACCGAAATACTAATCAATTTAACAAGGCTGAAATTCAAAATGTAGTTGATAATCTAACAGTAAATATAGATTCTCTATCTTCAATTGTAGATACGATGGATGCCGCACTTGAGGTTCGAATTGAATCATTCACATCTCTAAGAGTACAACTTAAAAATTTAGAACTCTCTGAATTATTAAAAGAAGTGGACAACGCAAATACACAGCTTCACTATTTAGATGACAGAAGCAACTATATTTATCAATCCCAGCGTATTAGAGCAGAAGAAGACTACGTATCCTTAAGTTTCAACATCAATACCGTCGGGGAAGAGCCAACTAAATTCTACCAACAGGATGATTTGTTAATTCCGGTTAGTGGAGGCTGGCGACTTGGTTTTAGCACTGGCGTTCTCCTAAGTACTTTGTATGATAAAAAATACGAGCGGAGAACTATTTCCGATGCTACGGTAGTTCGAAAACAAGAAGAATTAGCTTCTTTGCCTATTACACCACATCTAAGTGCATTAATGACACTATCGAGACGTACGCAAGGAAATGCACAGTTTGGTTTTAGTTCTGGGCTTGGCTTTAATGCCGAAGACTTTAATGATACAGAATTCTATTTTGGATTAAGCGTATCCGTTGGAAGAGCCAATCAGTTTGTTTTTTCGAGCGGTCTAGTTGTTGGACAGGTAGAACGCTTGCGCCCCCGATTCAATACAAACCCAACTGTACCATCTGATTTCAGCGGAGATGATTTCACCAACGAAGTTTATAGAACTGGCTTCTTTATCGGAGTTACATATAGTCTAACCTCACTTAAGCGGGTAGAAAGAACAATTTCAAATTGAGGGTTGAAGGATTTAAGGATTGAAGTAAGAAAACAAAAAGCGAATTAGTTTTAGTCTTTTGGGGGGTGTACTCCCTTGCTATGTGATTACGGCAGATTTTTTTTACCGCTCTTCTGGTATCTGATGTAAAGCCAGTTGCACATTACTTTTCGAATGTTAAATAATTATTTAGCGGTATAGGGGGTTTGGTATTCTTGCCGCAACGCTATTCACTCATAGATTAAATTAACTTAAACTTACTTAATATAAGTAGACTCTATTTTTTATTTTGTGGTGACTGTGAATTCGCTATCCCAAATGGCAGATGAACAAGAGTTATGTTTCGCAGGGTTTTATCTAAATGACTAATCTGATCATCTATAAACAAATGTGGTTTAAAAGTTGATAAAACACGTTTTTTCTCAATACCACCCATAAAAAACATTTGATCAACGGTTACATTCCAATCTTCAAGTGTTTTTATTGCCCGACTATGAGCAGGTGCATTCCTAGCAGTTACAATAGCCGTTTTGAGAATTTTTTTACAGTTTGGTTTTTCTTGCAGTTTTTTGGATTCAAGTTGTTGAAAAAAAGCAAGCTTTTTGAAGAAATCGGCTAAAAGACCCGGGTTATGTGGTTTATTAATTAGCCCTGTACAATAAAGGTGTCAAAATCGGCACGAACCTGTTTTAAGTCAAAAAAGGTTTAACTTATAAATACTCGAGGTTTTGCCATAGTTTATCTTATTGGTCATAGCACATAACGGCTTTCGGTTTAAGCGGCAAGCCTCAAGAATTATGTTAAAGGTATTTTCTTTTTAGCAATCTCTGAATCCATCATGGCCCGTGAGTTGAGTCAGGTTTAAACGCTTGATACAATGCAAGTGGATATTTTTTTGCAAATTACTTATCTGATATAAAATCAAATCATTAATGGCGCAGACTTAAATTTTATAAAAGTGGTGTAATTTAAATGTTTAATTACATAACCTGAGGGAACAATACATCTTAGACTACCTGTTTGTTGACCATGAATACTGTAAATGTATTCTGAGTCTTTATTGTATGCTGAGTCTTTATTGGGGTGAAGGAAGTTGTTTCGATAAACCCCCTGGACTGTATCGTTTTTGTCATTTATAAAATTAATAACTGCAGTAAACGAGTTTGATATTTTTAATACAATACGATTATTAATGATATTAAATGCAAATTTTCTATTTAATGCGTCGAGAATAGCTAGCATTGCAATTTGATCATCTAAACTCACTTCTTTCTTAGTTGATGTATAAAAAGAATCAAAATGATATTTCGGATAATGTAGTACACCATTTATTGTAAGTGAGTGATCTGTTAATGCATCAATTAACAGACTTTGCCAGTTTGATGGTACATAATGTTTTCCCACATCTAGGCA
>JAIULZ010000061.1 GCA_022565805.1 Balneolales bacterium | reverse complement strand
TTAAATAAGTTGATTTGTAGCCACTACACGGTCTTTTTGCGGAAGTTAAGTTAAAGAGTAAACTATTTGCATGAGACAATTTGAGTGATTTATTCGCATTAATATCCGTTGCAGGTAACTCATAAGCCTGTGCGAATAAAATCATCTCAGACCCCTTTATGCTTATATTTATGAACAGAAAGATGCTGTTATTCATCCTGTTGGGCTTCGTAATGCCTGTTTTGCCACTGTCTGCGCAGGATTATGGAAACATTACATTTAATGTTGCCGGAATTGTGCAGGGTGAGAAAAACGGTTTCGCAGATTTCGATATCACATCCGACTTTATACACCGTTTCGAAATTAGTATGAACGACCGCGGGCCGCAAACGTATAGCATGCAGTTTGCAATGATGTCGGATGCCCCTATGTCGCCACCAGAACCCGGTACCTATAAAATTGGTGGCGGATTTGGAGACGGGACCTTTTCTGTAATTTTTACAGACACTTCCGAAGGATTTGCAAATTCAAAAGAATTCAGCTCCGATTTTAGCAGTAGTTCGGGGCAAATCGTTATTGATTCGGTTTCTTCCGGGGAAATAAAAGGCTCTTTTGCAATCGAAATAAGTGGCGCAGATGGTTCTATTCAACTGAAAAACGGACGCTTCGCAGCAATAAAAAGAATCAATTAACATGCCGGGTCTTTGAAAGACTTTATTTAACTGTTTATACCTCAGAGTCTAATTCAGACCCTTAAAAATCTATAGACCTATGACAGTAAAATTAAAACTATTAGCATCGGTATGTATGATATACACCCTTTTTGCCGGTTGCAGCGATAGTTCTACTAGCACTGCCGATACCTCTTTAACAGATAATGTAACGTTTTCTGTAACCGGCTTTCACAGTGGTGAACGCTCCGGCTATGGTGAGTTCTTTTCGTCGACAGGTGTAATTAATCTCTGGGGAGTCGACGTTTTTGATCTGGAGAACGACTCTTTTACCCTAAAAATAGACGCACAAAATTTTATTCCGACATCTACAGGTTCTTACGAAATTGGTGGAGTAGAAAGCGATTTTCGCGCAGATTATCGCGAACCGGGTGCCGATATACTTTTTTCGACTAGTGAAGAATATACCGGTACGTTACAAATTACAACCTTAACCTCTTCAAGAGTTGTCGGAACCTTTAGTTTTGATGGCTGGGCATTCGATGCAGATGGAGAAATCGTTACAATAAGTATTCGTGATGGTAAATTTGATGCCCCTCTCGTTGTAAATTAACTTCTTAAAAGATTCTGACCCGGGTTACTCGCGAAGAAATGTATCCAATCTCTTTTTATGTATAATTCGGGCAGCAGTATAGATTCGTATTTAACGTGAGTCTGATATAAGAATTAGGAAAAAGAGGCTATCCTCATTCATAATGAGGGGCCGGGGGTGGGTACAATATTTTAAATAGGTCTGTAAGTGGAGGGTTTAGTTCATAAGCTTGTTTAAACCACCCCTAAATTCGCTTACGCGTTCAAAAAATGAGCCGGGGCTGTCTCAAAAGGTACATTTAATTTATAAATGTCTTTAAAGTTAAGTAAACTTCGAGAACCTTTGAGTCTTTGAGTCTTTGAAGCATCGTGGCAAAATACACCCGGTTTTAGCCGCCAAGACACGAGGTCTCGAAGTAACTCGAAGAATTCTGGATACATTAATTTAAAATAATCTTTAAACTTAAGTCGAGCTGGAGTCAACTATACTTTTGACAAAACAGTGGAGTTTCTGCTTGTCAAATTCAAAGAATTTATATCGAACTCACGTTATTTACTTATTTTCCTATCGTTAAATGCTGACTTTCGGCACAATATTTCTCGCTCCCCTGCACCTTTGCGATGGCGGTTGGTTTCAAATTCTGGAGTCTAATTTTAGCAATTTTTTTTATACCCATTGTAGACTAAATGATGCATAGCATTAGCATAAACATTATATGCTAAGTAGTTAGAGCTGTAAGGCAGATCATAAAATGATCAAAAACAGAATGTTTGGCAGGTCGTTGTTATAGTTTTTTAGATTTAATTTCTATCTTGGGGTATGCAAATTAGCTGGCAATTGCTCGAGGAAACCTTCGTTAATTGAAGGATAACTCTTACTATATACAGCCAATAGAAATTATGGGAAGGCGGGCTGTAAGTGATTTTTTTGCAACCACACATTTTCTGAAACTCTCTGAGTACAGGCCATATAAATAGTGGAAAACAGCTTAAGCAATATTCCATTTACTCAGCTATTCAGGTTTGGCGCAAATAATTTGAGTTATTAATTCCGGTTTGACTCTTTGTTGTATATAAAGAGTTACATGAGAATGTAAGTTATTGAAAATGAAATATGCTAGATCAGGATGTTAAACCTGTGGATGAGCGATAATTTGCTGCAGGTAACTACTTAATTAAATCTATTGCTTATGAAACGGTCTATATCTGCCTGGTTTATATTTTTGGTTTCCGCTTTTTTCCTTTTTGGGTTTTCCTTACAAATGAGCTATGCTCAGGAAACCGATTTTGAACGTTGGCAAAGACAGCAAAGAGAATCGTTTAACCAGTTTGTGGCGGATGAAAACGCCCGGTTTGCAGATTTCCTTAGACAGCAGTGGAGTAGTTTTGAGACAAATGAACCCGAAACTCCGCCCTCTGATGTCGAGCCAAAGCCTATTGATGTGCCGGTTGCAGAAGATACCCCGGAAGAAACAGATGAGCCTGTGCGGGAAATTCCCGTAAAGCCCGTTCCTGAAATTCCACCCGTAATTCGGCCAGTGCGGCCACAACCAGATCCGGAGCCCCAACCGCAACCCCAACCAGAGCCAGTTCCCGTTCCGCCAACTCCACCATCAAGCCCGGTAGCGCCACCGCTCGAGACCTTCAGCTGGCTGGATTATGATGTGCCGGCACCGCGGTTAACAAATGTTCGGTCGGTTAGGTTGGGCAGGCTCAGTAACGATTCTATTGCAGATGCATGGCTCGAACTTTCCAAAACAAACTATGAAGAAGTCTTGGAAGTTCTGCAAACATTTGCCCGCGATAACGCACTTAATGATTGGGCTTATGCGCTGGTCATTAAAGATTACGTGCGAGAAATTATACCGATAAGCAGACACAACGAGGCTGTGTTGTTAACCTGGTTTTTGCTCCATCAAAGTGGCTTTCATGCGAATGCGGGCTATAGTGGCTCACAGCTTCATTTGCTTATGCCCGTTACAGAATCGCTGTACAGTATTAATTTTTATACGCTGGGCGACAATCTTCCCCGCTTTTACGTAATGCCTGCCGGGCATCAGGCTGTAGAAAACCCGGGTCCTATTAGAACCTATACACCCGATGCAGCTTCGAACCTGCGCATTCTGGATATGCAAATTCGTAAGCTGCCGCTAAATACCCGGCAGGATTCAGGTCGCTCGCTTAGCTTCCGTTTTCAGGGAGAACAATATTCTTTTAATCTGCCTTTCGACGCAACCTACGCAGCACTGCTCAATCGTTTTCCCTCTATGAGGCCGGAATTCTTTTTCGGTGCGCCGGTTTCTCATTCGCTGCAACAAAGCGTAAGCGAACAGCTTATACCCGTAATAGATGACATGAATCGTGAAACCCAGCTAAATTTTCTGCTCCGATTTGTTCAAACTGCGTTTGACTATAAAACCGATACAGAGCAGTTTGGGAAACAGTTTTATATGACCCCCGATCAGCTGCTGTATTTTCCTTATTCAGATTGTGATGACCGTGCCATTATGTTTTCCTGGCTGGTGCGCGAGCTGCTTGGCAAAGAAGCTGTTGGAGTAAGCTGGCCGGGGCACATGGCAGCAGCAGTGCGCATAGAATCTCCGCTTGGTGGAGATATTATCCGGCATGGAGATCATAGATATTTAATTTGTGATCCCACTTATATAAATGCAAACGCCGGCATGACCATGCCTCAATACCGTGATGTGCCAGCTACCCTACATTTTTTTGATTGAGCATGAAAAGCGGCTTTAATTCGTTCCAAAACTCGCTTGCTGGCAAAATAAGCCTCGGATTTTGTGTGTTAATGTGCATCAGTGTTGTGGCCGCATGCGCTTCGGATAAAAAAACACAGATGTTACAGCGCGAACCGGCAAGGTCTGTTCATTCGGCATCAGGCTCTCTGCCGTCTTATCCTGCCTGGTTTTTAAAGCCACCACAAAGCCGTGTCCCCATAGCAACCGGTTATGCGGCATCCTCTTTTTTTGAAGATCAGGCGTTTGAAAGAGCGCGCTTGCATGGTGCGGAAAAACTGAGGGCTAAAAGCGGGCTTTTACTTGAGTATACAACGTTTTGGGAAGTTATGGCAGATGATGCTCTGGAACAAAGGGGGGTAGAATTATTTTCGGATACGTTGTCGGTAAGGCCAGATTCGGTTTACATAATCGACGCACAGACTATTGGGAGAATGGCCGTGGTGTTAACGGCTACACAGCCCGAATTACGCGTGTCAACAAATCGTGTGCAGCCCGGTATGCGACCAGCCTGGATTAACCGAATGCCCGCAGTAGATGGTTATTTTTACGGTTCTGGAAGCAGCAGAGTGTATTATAACGAGCATGATTCGTGGCAAGAGGCCGAGCAGGCTGCTTTAAAAGAACTAATAAGCAGTGTATCCTTGCGAATACAGCGCCTTGATCGTAGCTATGAGGATTTGCGCAACGCCGTAGTACTACAAACTTCTAAAGTTAGAGTTGAAGAGTATCAGGTGGCCGAACGATGGAGAGATGAAAATTACTGCTATGTATTAATTCGTGCACGGGCTTTTAGCGAAAATTAAAGGGACTAACTTCCAGAATATTAGGTAAACTAACTATCATACGAGTAGTCTGGCGCGGGAGAAGAGCCTTGTTATGTGACGGTTAGAATGTATTAATTGGCTTAAAGCCTACTCTGGTTGTGTAAAAGATGCCTGCTTTTAACGGAGTGCTTCAAGGGAGTTCTATGGAATCATCTTTTGCAATAAGTTGGAAAAGATGAAATTTTTTTTCTGTAAAATCATCTTATTTGCATTATTTTGAATGTGCGTATTATAAATAAAATAAATGAGGCTTTGCTTGAGGTTAAGACACGTTGCTTTACTTCGTGAAATAGCGTACGCCGCTCCACGAGAGTCTCTTTTTGCAAAAGCTGATTCTGATAGTATCTCTAAATTATTTTATTTATATGATGTAATTGACCGCTATTTTTATAATTCGAACCCGTTAGAAATTAATTGGTTACCGCTATTGGCAGCAAGCTTAGCGTTTAATAAATAAGCCCCAATGCTTTGGAAAAGCGGTTCTGTATCTTTAGTTAAAATGTCGGGTGGTTTTTAATTCTAATACTTTTCCTTAAAGATTATGTGCTTTCAGGAAAACAAAAGACACTGAAAAATTGTATGGCGAATAAGAAAATATTTCCCACAAAAATTGCGCTAATTGTTGCGCTTGGTGGTTTTCTGATGGGTTTCGATGCATCCGTTATTTCGGGTGTTGTGCGCTTTATAGAACCAGAATTTGGTTTGTCTAAACTGCAGCTTGGTTGGGCCGTCGGCTCATTAACGCTTACCGCTACGCTTGCCATGCTTTTTTCGGGTGGCCTTAGCGATCGGTTCGGCCGCAGAGCTGTTCTTAAAGTTGCTGCCGTGCTATACGCTGTGTCTGCTGTGGGCTCGGCTTTCGCTCCCAATTTTACCTTATTCGTAATCGCCCGGATGGTAGGCGGCTTGGGGGTTGGCGCCTCGCTAATTATCGCGCCTATGTATATCGCAGAAATTGCGCCTGCCAAAATTCGCGGTCGGCTCGTAAGTTTCAATCAGCTGAATATTGTGGTTGGTATTTCCGCGGCTTTTTTCAGCAACTATCTCATCTTACAGTGGGCGCAGTCGGATGCTTCTTTGGTTAGCACGCTTATGATAGATCAGTTTGCCTGGCGCTGGATGCTCGGCGTGGAAACCATACCTGCGGTAATTTACTTTCTGGGATTATACTTCGTGCCATCGAGCCCAAGATGGCAAATTATGAAAGGAAAGGTAGACGAGGCCCGGATTACCCTTACGCAGCTGGTAGGTAAAGAAGACGCAGAGCGACAGTTAGAGGATGTGCAAAAGAGCCTGAAAGCCGATGAGCACAGAGAAAAAGTTTCTATCAAAGAGATTTTTCATCCAGGTTTGCGTTTTGTTTTGATTATTGGGGTAACGCTTGCTGTGCTTCAGCAGATTACGGGGATTAATGCAGTTTTCTTTTATGCACCCATGATTTTCGAACAGTCTGGAATAGGCACCGATGCTTCTTTTATGCAGGCTGTGCTGGTTGGTCTCATCAATCTTGTTTTTACAGTTATAGCCATACTTCTTATCGATAAGTTAGGCCGGCGGCCGCTGCTTTTAACGGGCGTCGCGGGTATCACCATTGCTATGATGGTTCTGGCGTATGGCTTTCATTCGGCCACCTACGAGCTTGATCAAACCCGTATTGATGCGCTCGAAATTCCTCTTGATGAATCCATGATTGGTAGCCTGTACGGCATAACCTATCAAAGCGATGTGCAGTTTAAACAGGCTATTATAGCAGAGCTTGGCCCCCAAAAAGCTGTAGAATTTGAAGCTGTATTAATACAGGCGGCTATCGATATAAACCCGCGAATAATTTTATTTGGCATTTTGGGCTTTGTGGCTTCCTTTGCCATCTCACTGGGTCCTGTTATGTGGGTGATGTTTTCCGAGCTGTTTCCGCTCAGGGTTAGAGGATTGGCTATCTCGTTTGCCGGTTTTATAAACTCTGCTTTTAGCTTTTTGGTGCAGCTGATTTTCCCTTGGGAGCTTGCGCTTATCGGAAGCAGTTTTACCTTTCTTATTTACGGACTTTTTGCCGCCGCAGGGCTCATCTTTATCTGGAAAATGGTTCCGGAAACCAAAAATAAAACTCTTGAAGAGCTGGAAATTCAGCTTGTGAAATAATAGACAAACCTATGATATTATTAGATAAACACTTTGTTGGAAAAGTACTCATATTCGCTTTTCTATATATTTCTGCTGCTGCTTGCAGCGGACCCGGCTTTACCGATCCACCGCTTTATTTAGATCCCAACGCATCAGTTGATGATCGCGTGGAAGATCTTCTTGCCCGTATGACTATAGAAGAAAAAATCGGGCAGATGAATCAGCTTGATTTCTCCATGATTAATGCAGACGATATGGGTATTATCAATATCGATGAGGAAAAAGTGCGGAATCTTGTTCGCAATTATCATGTCGGATCTTTCATCAATGGGGAGGCTGTGCCGCCTGAGCAGTGGTTTGCTTTTGTAAACACGCTTACTCGGGTTGCGATGGAAGAAAGCCGGCTTGGAATTCCAATTATCTACGGCATAGACCATGTGCACGGTGCAAGCTATATGTCTGAAACCACGGTTTTCCCGCATGCCATAAACCTTGGCGCCACTTTCGACCCACGCCATAGCTATAATACAGGCTGGGTAACTGCGCTCGAAAGCGCCGATGTAGGACACCACTGGAATTTTGCCCCGACACTGGATTTGGGAGTAAATCCCATTTGGCCGCGTTTGTATGAAACCTACGGTGAAGATCCCCATATGGCGTCTGTGATGGGGCGCTCGTATATAGAAGGCTACATGGGTAACGAAGAAATTTACCCATATAGGCTGGCCTCAAATGCCAAGCATTTCATCGCTTATTCAGATCCGGTTTCGGGTTGGGATAAAACAAGGGTTGAGATCGGCATGCAGCAGCTTTATGAGCTTCATCTCCCTCCTTTTATCGCCGCCATGGAAGCCGGGCTGCAAACGATTATGGTAAACAGCTCGGAGGTTAACGGAACTCCTGTTCATGCTTCTTACGAGTTTCTAACCGAAATGCTGCGGAATCAGCTTGGTTTCGAAGGCGTTGTGCTTACCGACTGGGACGAAGTTGGAAAACTGGTTGACTTTCACAGAACGGCCAAAAATTATAAGGAAGCAACCTACATGGCCGTGAGCGCTGGAATCGATATGAGCATGACTCCGCTTCATCTTAACTTCTTCGATTCCCTGCTTGAGCTTTATAACGAAGGTAGAATAAGCGAGGAGCGAATTAACGCGTCTGTGCGCAGAATTCTGAGGCTGAAATTTCAGATGGGTCTATTTGAAAACCCATTTCCGCGAAATGACCGTTTGGATAGAATCGGAAGCGAGGAAAGCAGGCAAAAAGCGTTGGAAGCGGCTCAGGAATCTATCGTATTGCTCAAAAACAACAATAGTCTGCTACCGCTCGAAAATCCATCACGTATAATTTTGGCAGGTCCATCTGCGAACAGCCGTAAAAATCTGGCAGGAGGCTGGACACTCGCATGGCAGGGCGGAGATGAAGATCGTTACCCCGAAGATATGCATACGATCTACAGTGCATTGCAGCAGGAGTTTCCAGACGCCCGAATCGATTTTATTGAAGAGCTGCCACGAACCGCTTCACCCGCTTTTTCGAGGCGGCTTGCGCAGGCCGATGTTATTATTTATGCCGGTGGAGAAGAACCCTATTCCGAATTTATTGGCAATATAACCGACCTTAATCTTCCGCGGGTTCAGAAGGATGAAATCGCGCTTTTATCGTCTGGTAGTACACCGCTTGCGCTTGTTCTGGTACAGGGCAGACCGCGCATCATAACAGAAACCATAGAAAAAGCAGATGCTTTCATCCATGCAGGGCTTCCCGGATTTGAAGGTGCCGAAGCCATTGCAAACGTACTTAGCGGTGTAGTTAACCCGAGCGGGAGACTGCCGGTTTCCTATCCCAAGTTCACGGGTCATTATCTGAATTACAACTACAAGCCAAGTGATCTTTACTTTTTCCACCCAGATAATCAGAATCATCTGGAAGAGCCAAATCCCGGCACAATGCTATTTACTTTTGGGGATGGATTAAGCTACACCACCTTCGAATACAGCGATTTGGAGCTCAGTGAGGGTGAATTGGATAAAAGAGGCCAAATTACGGCAAGTGTTACCGTAACAAATACAGGCGAACTAGCCGGAAAAGAGCCGGTGCTGTGGTATCTCACCAATATTACGGGTAAAGTATCCCGGCCTGTAAAAGAGCTGAAGCACTTTGAGAAAATTCATCTCGAGCCCGGCGAATCGGCTACCCTAAGTTTTATCATTGAACCGGAAGAATCGCTTTGGTACCCCGACGCCAGAGGAAACAGAGTTTATGAAAGCGGAGATTTTCTTGTACGCGCCGGCGGCTTATCCCAACGGTTCACATTTAGCTACCGTTAAACAGAGCTTCTAAGTATAGCTTCGTAAAACCGAAGTCCCCGGCGAAAAAGCCTCGGAGACTGCGGTTTTAGCTGTAGTAAGCCTAAGTTTTGGCCTTGGTGCTTATTCGTATCTATTTTTTTAAACCCTTCTAATGCAGAAAAGGAATAAACCCTTCCAATTTCAATTTAATTGAGAAGCGTGGGAATTCTCTTTATTGCAGCATCTGCGGCGGTATTTGCCTGTGGAAGTTGGTTTTCCGCTGATAGTAATCTGCTACGGCCAGCAAGAGCCCTTCATCATATAAATGCCCGTTTATGGTAAAACTCACCGGCATATCAGACGAGTCGAAGCCGTTAGGCAAAGAAATACTGGGATGACCTGTTAAATTGGTAATAAGAAGATTTCCCCCAACAAATGAAGGCGTAATGTAAATATCGGTGTCTTTAATGGCTTCGTGCATTTGCTCGATGAGCAGGGTTCTCGCTCTGTTGGCTTGTATATATTCTACCGCCGGCACAAAACGAGCGGTTCGGAATACGTTTGGCCAGGCTTGTATCATTTGGCGAACAAGCAGGCTGTCTTGCCCGCTTCGGGTAAGCTCATCAAATGCGGCGGCTGCTTCTACGCTTAGAATTACATCCATCGCATTGAAAGGCATTTCGGGTAGTTCTATGGGAACAAGCTCAGCTCCGGAATCACGAAATATTTCGAGCATGCTTTCATCAAAACTTTGGTAGGGATACATCATGGAAAAAGCTGTTTTATGATACCCGATACGAAGCCCGCTGAGATCTGCCAGAGGCTCGTAGTAAAATGGATGATGCGCAACAGAAGGGTCCAGGCCGTCAGGTCCGTAAATAGCCTGTAAAACAAGGGCCGCGTCTTCGGCGGTGCGTGTCATGGGGCCGATTTTATCCATACTCCAGCTGAGAGCCATTGCTCCATAACGGCTCACTCGTCCGTAAGTTGGCCGCAGACCTGTTACGCCATTTCGGGTGGCCGGGGAAACGATAGAGCCAAGTGTTTCGGTACCCAGCGCGAAGGCGGCGAGTCCGCCAGCTACTGCAGCTCCCGAACCTGCACTCGAACCGCTTGCGCCAATATCTGTATTCCAGGGTGTTTTGGTAACTCCATCGAACCAAACATCGCCCCATGCTAAGGCCCCGAGAGAGAGTTTGGCAAGGTGCACAGCACCCGCTTCTTCCAGTTTCTTTAAAACGGTTGCGGTTTCGCTCAAATACTGGTTTTTATAAGGTGTGGCGCCCCATGTGGTGGGGTAGCCGTCGAGTGCCAGCAGATCTTTACTGCCAAATGGTATACCGTGTAGCGGTCCGAGCCAGATACCCGCATTCAGCAGAGAATCGGCTCTTGCGGCCTGTTTCATAGCGAGCTCGTCGGTTAATGTGATAACAAGCTGCAGCTTTGGGTTGTACTCACGCAAACGCTTAAGATACAGCTCGGTAAGCTGTGTGGAGGTAATGGTACCCGAGCGAATTAACGATGAAAGATCTGCTACCGAAAAGAAAGCGAGTTCCTCCATATTCTCGGGTAGTGGCGGTTGCAGAGGCGGCTCCCAATTAAAGGAATTTCCGGTGATGCGGGGCTTATAGTTAGCCGGATGTGGATTAAACTGTACGGCCGGCCAAACTTCATTACCGATTTCCATGGCGCGAATTCGCTGGTAGGTTTCGCGGTTGGAGCGTACGCCAGCGAGCATAGAATCGCGGTGACTATCCGAGAAATGGAGCCCGGATAGTGTTTCGGCGGCTTCTATGTGATGGGTTTCTATGGCAGGAAGCTCTGCCCCAGACTCGTATATAACGAAAATAAAGCCGGCCAGAACTAAACCCGAAAGCATCCCGAAACCGATGAGCAGAAGTTTTTTTAGCATAATTGTATCGGATATTTATGATCGTTAGAAGAAAATTGCCGGCTATGTTTAAGCGTGGAAATAGCCTCGGACATTTATAGCCTCGGACATTTAATGTATGAAAAACCTGCAACCCACACTATTGATTCCTCGGATGGCAGAATTCTGGATACTGCGAATCGGTATAAATAAAAACTGCAGGATTTTTGCGCAAGATTACTCAACTTAATTCGAGGCATATAATCTGCCATGGAATTCATCACCCTGCAAGAAAAGGCTGAATCAAAAAAAAGCGGCTGATCTGCTACAGATCAGCCGCAAGTTTAATTGATTAAAGCCTGGGTTTATCGGATGTATTCGAAGCTGGACTGGAAGCCTAACGGAATACCTATCGACCAATAAATGATGAGGAACGCAGACCAGGCTACGAGAAAGATAAAAAAGTACGGGAGCATCATAGAAACAAGCGTTCCTATTCCTGTAGATTTTACATATCTCTGGCAATAAACCACAACCAGCGGGAAATACGGAAGTAGCGGTGTAATGATGTTCGAAACCGAGTCGCCTACGCGGTAAGCCGCCTGAGTTAAATCGGGGGAGATACCAAGCTCCATAAGCATAGGTACAAAAATAGGAGCGATTAACGCCCATTTGGCCGAGGCGGATCCAACCAGCAAATTAACAAAAGCCGTAAGCAGAATAATACCAACGATAATTACCTGTGGCCGTAGCCCATAGGTTTCTTCCAGGCCCTGTAAAAAGCCGGCTCCCTTAAGGGCAACCAGAATACCAATATTGGAGCTTGCAAAAGCATCTATAAACAGGGCGCAGAAAAAAGCCATAACCATATAGTAGGCCATTGTGCCCATGGCGGTGCTCATGCTTTGAATTACGTCTTTGGCTGTTTTAAAGGTGCCGGATATGTAGCCATAAACGATACCGGGTAGGGCGAACAAAATAAAAATAAGCGGAACAATCATCTGCATGAGCGGTGCAGAAAAAGAGACCAGCGACATTCGTTCAGGATCAACAGGGTCGGGTCCACGTAGTGCAGAGGATTCGGGAAGTGCCCAAATTACAAGTAAAGCAATAGAAGCTAACATTGAGCCGGTAGCAATCCAGAAAGCTTTACTTTGCTTTGGAGAAACGGTTTCCATTTTTGGGAGATCTTCTTCATCGGCATCAACCTTTACACCTGTAAGCCGGGGTTCAACAATTTTATCGGTAATGTACCAGCCTAAACCAACAATAAGAATAGAGGAGATGGAGGTGAAGAAATAGTTATTAAGAGGGTTTAGCTGTATGGTATCATCATAAATACGGGCAGCTTCGAGGGTGAAGCCCATAAGAAGCGGGTCGATACCGGAGGGTACAAAGTTGGCGCTAAATCCGCCACTTACCCCGGCAAAGGCGGCCGCAATACCCGCCAATGGATGTCGACCGGCTGCGTAGAAAATAACTGCACCAAGAGGAATTACGAGTACATAGCCGGCATCTGCAGCGGTATGGCTCACGATTGCAACCAGAATAAGCATCGGAGTTAGCAGCGAATTGGGTGTAATGCTGAGAACTTTTTTAAGGCCAACATCTATGTAGCCCGAGTTTTCGGCAAGACCAACCCCAAGAATGGCCACAAGCACAATTCCCAGTGGAGCAAACGTTACGAAGGTGTTTACCATACCCGCCAGAAAAGCAGCGAATTCGGTACCGGTTATTTGCGATTGTACACGTAGTACTTCTCCGGTACGAGGATCAAGCTCGCCCGTTTCGAACTGAGCAAGAATTGCAGAAAGCCCCCAGACAAAAAGCAAAAGCAGGAAAAACAATGCAGCAGGATCCGGTAATTTGTTGCCGGCATATTCTATAAAATCAAGAAAGCGCTGCAGAACACCTTTCTTTGAAGTTCCAGGTGATTCGTCAATTTGGTTAGCCATAAAGTATAGATTACATCGTATGGGTTATGAGAACAGGTACAAAACCGGAACGTACAGCGTTATTGGTCTGCATTACACAATTAAAACATGTTTTTATACCAGTGCTGTATTTTCGGTGAGGTATTTTATTTATGAAAAGCTTTGCAAAGCCTTCTTAAACAGAGCAGGGTAGCTGTAAGAAACTAAACCTGCGGGATTGAAAATGGTATATAATCTGGATACAAAGAGTAAATCGGAGATGCACTTTAGAATATTAATACGATTTACCTCAGCTTAATAAGCATGAAGTACCATAAGCAGACAGATGTTACATATTAACTTATGTTTAGGATATTGCTAAAACCTTCCCGACTACATACAATTCACCATCTGTGGTTAGACTTTTGGAATGAAAATTTGTCAAGGGCGCAAATACTGAAATTCCGGCACTCTTTTCAAGTGTAAATTTTAAATGTTGGCCCCAAAGTAAGCTTTTTTAGAATTAATACGACTTAATATTGCAGAATGAAGAATAATTCAGCAAAAACGGGCCTTTACAATACCTAAAGATTCACTAAAAGGTTAGCCATGTTTTTAAATGGGCTTTAGTTATTAATTTGCTGCTAAAAAAATAAATTATAGTTGCCGGAGAAAGGCAGGCATAAGCGGTTTGTGTTGTGTTTATATTGAAGTTTATACTCCTCGAAAAAAGCATGATCGCAGCCCAGGCCATATTTTCTGTACACAACTTTCCAAAAAAGACTTTTTTATTAATTGCGAATCGGTCGCTTATAAGCTTGGTGAGTATCAAAATTTACAACTTTTCTGTCTGAATTTAATTAGATTAACAAATTAAACCAGTGAATATGGGGTTGTAAAAAAAGAATCGGACTATTTAAAATGATGACGGCTCAAAGCTCACATTTAATTGCTGATTTTTTTGTGCCATAGTATAATTTCCACAGACCACAGAGAAGAATCTGTGAAACGAAGGTTATCTGCCGGCAGAGAAATTGCCACATTAAACTTCTCAAACTTACACTTATTGCATCACCGTTAAGCATCATAACGAATGAAAGCTCAGAAAAAAATAATTCACGCTCTATACGCCACTTTTTTTGCGATCGCCGCCGTAATGATTATTCAAATACCGGCTACATTTGCACAAGAAAACCCAACAGCGGGCGTGCTGCATATAAAATTTACAGATGAAGCTGTGCGCAGTATGGAATCGTCTGGTATAACCGATGTGTTGCGTCGTTCACAATCCGGGCAGGAAGATGCGCAAATTACATCTGGTGTAGAGGATGTTGATGCGGTGTTTTATCAGCTAAGAGCGCATCATCTTGTTCCAGTATTTACAGCACCGGAACGTTTTCAGGCGCGACACCGGCAGGCAGGTCTGGACCGCTGGTTTACGCTTTATTTCGACGATTCTTTACGTGTAGAAGATGCAGCGGCGCAGTTACTATTACAACAGGCTTCGATAGAGCAGGTTTCAAAGGATTATCATGCTGTTTCACACGAATATATTCCTGAAACTTCGATCTGGGATCTGGAAAGGCCACCCGTTATTAGTCCGTTTAGCGGTCAGTTCGATCCAGAGTTTGAGCGTCAATGGCATTTTTATAATTCCGGGTTAACTGGCGGAACCGAAGATGC
This sequence comes from Balneolales bacterium, assembly GCA_022565805.1. GTDB lineage: Bacteria > Bacteroidota > Rhodothermia > Balneolales > Cyclonatronaceae > Cyclonatronum. Next base: position 7,539 of record JAIULZ010000061.1, on the reverse strand, counting down.
AGACATAAAGCTGATCGAAGCCTGGGCTATAACAGCTGGTAGTCCAGAAGTTGTTGTGCAGGTTATTGACTCAGGTATTGATCAGAATCATCCCGATTTAATAAATATGCTTTGGGTTAACACCGTTTCGGGGCAGGGAGAGCATGGGTGGAACTTCGTTTCAAATAATAGCAATACCTTGGATCACAGTGGTCATGGCACCCACGTAGCGGGTACAATTGGTGCTCAGAACGCGAATAATGTTGGTGTTGCAGGTATCGCCGGAGGTACCGGCTCGGGTGATGGCGCCAGATTAATGATTTCCAGAATATTCGAACCAAACCCTAACGGTGGCAATATTGGTGCCGGTGCCAATGGTACAGCGCAGGCTATTGTATATGGAACCGATCATGGTGCTGTAATCTCCAACAACAGCTGGGGCTATATAGACCCGGGTGTGTTCCCGCCAATAGTGCGCGAAGCTATAGACTATTTCATAGAATTTGCCGGATACGACGAAAACGGAAATGTTGAAGGAGCTGTTGCAGGCGGTGTTTTTATCTCTTCTGCGGGAAATACACCAAATGGTGCATTTTATTTTCCTGCCGCTTACGAGCCCGTAGTATCTGTTGTAGCAACCGATCATAACGATCAGAAATCATTATATTCTAATTTTGGCCTGCATACAACCATTTCTGCACCCGGCGGGCAGATGTTTACGGGTAATTTTGAGGGTGGCGTGTATAGCACCGATTTAACCAGCAATAGTAATCCCTACAGTTTTAAGCATGGCACTTCAATGGCCTCTCCTCATGTAGCCGGTGTTGCCGCACTTATTGCATCTCATTTTCCGGGCATTACTAACGAAGAGCTAATTAGCCGCCTGGTTAGTACCGCAGATGAGATCGACTGGAATAATCCCGATTATGAGGGTATGTTGGGTTCCGGACGAGTAAATGCATATCGGGCGCTAACCGAGAGCCCCGCCCCGGGTCGCTCAGCTTTGTTATTTCCGGAAAATAATGCTGAAAATATTGGTACAAATCTCACTTTTTTATGGGGTGAAGCCATTCTCGCACAAACGTACTCTTTGGAGCTTTCTCAATCTGCTCAGTTCGAAGAACTTGAGCTGGAGGTAACCGGACTTTCGGAAACACAGTTTGGTTTTACAGGCTTAGAGGAGGGTACAGCATATTTTTGGCGTGTAAAGGCTTCTAATGCGGTGGGGGACGGTCTTTGGTCTAACACGTTCATGTTTAAAACAGAAGGCGAACCTACTTCTGCTACGGATAATGATTATGAGCTGCCCTTCGATATAAGCCTGAGACAAAATTATCCTAATCCGTTTAATCCTACAACAAATATCAGCTACACTCTGCCGGAAGCTTCACACATTAGCTTAAATGTGTATAATATTGCGGGTCAGCGTGTTGCCACACTCTATAACGGAACGCAGCAGGCTGGTACGCATGTGGCTGTATTCGATGCAAACGGACTCTCTTCTGGAGTGTATATCTATCAGCTTAGAACCAATCAAATTGTGCTAAATCGTAAAATGATGCTGGTAAAATAGTCCCTAAATTATGTTAAAAACATCAAAGCTTATCTTTAAGACCATAGTTCTTCTATTTTTGGGACTGGGGTTTTTTGGTTGTAGTAATCCTGTTGATAATCACCCGGATTATAATCCGGGTGAATTATTAATCCATTTAACCGAACCTTTAGCCCCAAAAGTTGTCGTTAATCTTACCGAAAGCTATGGAATTGAGCTTTTAGAGTATTTCGAATATGTTGCCATAGTTTGGGTTGGTGTACCGGAAGGGCAAGAAATGCAGTGGAAGGAAGAACTTGAAAAAGACAGTCTAATCAGATCAGCAAGTTTGGTCAGGAACAACGTAACCCCACGATAGGGGTGAAAACTTCCCAGCATTAAACCCTTGAATCAGTAAAGCATCAAATTCATTTACAGGGGCAAAAACCAAAAGTAAAAAAAGTTAGGAGAAGCTATTGTTGCGACTTTTCTACTCGTTGCAGGGTGATGGCATTTAAACCTAATTCTTAATTCGTGCGTAAATCAGGTCGAAGTGCTTCATTTTTAGCTCATAGAGTTGTCTGCTGCGATTCCGGATTTCGGGTGTGGCATTTGGCCAGTCCTGTGCCCTTGCAAAACTATTTCCTTTAAGATATGCGTTTCCGGCTGCCGCAATAAACATCCCTGAAGCGGATACCGAAGTGCGTTCGTCCACGATTTCTCCCGTTTCGTAGTTTAGCGTACTTACAAGCTGTCCGCTTTCATTTAGCATGCTACCGAGAGCTCCCCTAAGCAAGGTATCGCTCATTTCGCCCACTTTTTGCGGGATATCTGTCCGGTGTTGTCTAATAAATCCGGATGTGCCTTCAAGTTCCCGATCCCATGAAAAGCCACCGGTAATGTGATTCAAAAACTGAAAAGTGTCGTAAACATCTGCTACTTCCGATTCGGCCCGTGCGCCATTACTTGTAAAACGGATTTGCTGAGGAAGTCCGGTTGTTCTTGTTAAGGGATAGACTTGATCGAACATGGCAACGGAGCGGTCGAAAAGCCTGCGGGCTGTTCGCCTTGCCTCGTCGTCGTCACCAAAAATATAGAGAATTTCGTAGAGTGCTTTATGCCCGCGCATCATGGCGCCAATAGCGTCGAGGTTCCAAACCGCCTGTCTCCGGTCGGGTGCGGCTTCAGACAGCGCGGAGGATGATGGGCTGATGCCCGTTACGGTGCGACCGTCTCTTCTAAAACTGTAGGTTTGCAGCTCGCTATCCCAGGCGTTGTCGAGAACGAGGGCAGTTTCCAGGGCGATTTCAACAAGATCTTCGGGCGAATAACCCATCCATTCTTGTAAACGCTCTCTGGAAACAGCACCCATATTATCGCTGCCGTCGGGTTTGTTCCAGATTATCCACGCGTAAAAATGTCCATGAATGCCGCCCAGGCCGTAGCTCATGCTGTGGTGATCGAAGCGGCCATCATCATTATAAAACCTGCCGCCACGGTAATGATTATCGAGCAGGTAGCGACCTGGCGAGACCAGATAGTTTAGCGGAGCATAGTTTAGTCTTTCATAAAGGCCGTCATCCCGGAATCTGTTGCTTCGGTGATGCATATGATAGGAGTAGACCAGATGCGGATAGTCGGCAAGAGATACAGTGCCATCCGCAAGCCAGCCATCTGTTGCTTTGCGAAAGCTGTGCGTAAAGCGTCCGTCGTTATTAAAAAAGCTGTCGGTAAGCTGAACCAGATTGAGCCAGTTTTCGGCAATCTCTTTGCGAGAGTTAATAAGCTCCGGTCTGAAATTGTTGCTTCCCAGCTCTGAGGCCCGAATATTTCCCGATATCATAAACAAAGCGTGCAACGCATTGCTGTAATCGCGCAGATAAAGCTTATCTGCAGAATCATCACCTGTTAAAAACGGAGGTATGATAATTTCCGGGGCGTCTACGGGCTCTGTCGCTTCCCTGTCGGTTGATCCGCTGCAAAATGTCAGAAATAAGCTTCCTGCAAGAATAGCAGAAATAAGAATAAAGCGAGGCTTTTCGGTAAATAACATGATGTTTTCGGAGATTATGTAATGATGAAGGAAACTTCGTCTTCATCCTGAGTATATTCTGTAATGGTAACCAGAAAAGACGGGTACTCGCTTACTTTTGATGTGCAAATCCTATGCTTTCCAAGTCTACTTTTTCCAAACTTTCGTAAATATGATTTGGTCTGTAAGGAAACATTGCCAAGTCTTTTTTCTGGCTATAACCTGTTAAAACGAGAACGCTCTCGAGACCAGCCTGCACGCCGGCCAGAATATCGGTATGCATATTGTCGCCAATTATGATAGAACTCTCGGTATGTGCTTTCATGCTATCCAGGGCCGCTCGTATCATAAAGGCATTAGGTTTGCCGATATAAAACGGAGATTTGCCGCTAATTCGCTCAATGGGCGCACAAAGTGCACCGCAGGCAGGTGAACCACCCGGCCCCGCTACATCCGGATTGGTGGCAATAAATCGTGCGCCCGATTTAACAAAATAAGCGGCCTTGCGAATCATCTCCCAATTATAGGATTTTGTCTCGCCCACAATAACTACGTCGGGATCGATATCGGTTATGGAGAAGCCGATTTTATAGAGTTCGTGGGTAAGAGCCCCTTCTCCGATTACATAGGCTTTGCGGCCTTCCTGCCTTAATAAAAAAGAAGCCGTTGCCATAGCAGAAGTGAAAAACTTATTAACCGGTACTTCCACTCCGGCCGTAAGTAAACGGTTATACAGGTCGGCCGGTGTTTGCGACGGATAGTTCGTAATAAAGCGAAAATCGATTCCGCGTTCGATTATATCGTGTAAAAATGTATCTGCGCCGGGTATAAGATCGTTATCATGAAGTACGACCCCATCCATATCAAGTAGTAAATGTGATTTCAATAGAATTTTTAAATTAGTGATGGAATATCAGATAAAAACTGACCGGCCGGTGTATTATGCCAAACCGTTATTCCGTTGTGTGAAAAAAAGAATCAGTCTTCAAATAGCTGATTTATAGTTTAGACTCTGGCAGAGCCAGAAAATTTAGTGGTTAGCAACTAAACTGATAATGAATATTACTGGCAGTGGGTTCCGTTTGCCTTAAAGTGCGCATTTTTAACATAGCTTCAGAAGCAAAAACTAAAAAAATATACTTTCACAAAAACCAGACCGGTGCCCGATTTTTGTGAAGCAGGGAAAATAATACGGATTGCTGCAAAGAACGCTATTCTATCTGTTCCGCCCGTATTTCTCGTGGCTGGAAACCCAGTCGAGAGAGGAAATCGCTGCGCCCAGAGAAAGTTCTCCGGCCAGACAAACGCCGGCAATAATTTCGGCAAGTTTACGTGCCCTGTCTTTACCATAGCAATCCATTAGCTCGAGGCACTCTCGCTGCGTGGCAAGCCCGGTGCCGCCACCATAGCTTGCTACAATAAGGGAAGGAATAGTTAACGAAATATAGAGATCCCCTTCGGGTGTAATTTCTGAATATAAAATACCGGCCGAAGACTCCGAAACATTTGCTACATCTTGTCCAAGCGCGATAAACATAGCCGTAATTGCATTAGGAGAATGCGCGCCGTTATTGTTTGCCCCACTTATAAATGCCCCAATGGTAGCAACACCGTTGTGGTAATTCATGCTTTCGGGCTCCACGCGAAGAACGTTCATTAAAACATCCCGTTTGATAACCGCCTCGGCTGTAACCCGTTTGCCACGGGTACGCATCACATTAACCTGTGAAGCCTTCTTATCGGTAGCGAAATTAGATTCCAGGAAAAAACGAGTCTTGCCAGGGTAGTTATCCAAAATCCAGCTGCAGGAGGCGAATGTTGCTCTGCCAACCATGTTTTGTCCGGCTGCGTCGCCGGTTGCAAAGTTAAAACGCAGGTAGGCAAACTTATTGGATAGATAGGAATCTACGTATAGCAATTTAGCAACAGAAGAGGTTGCTTCGGCCTCGAAACGTATATGTTGCATGTTTTCGGGCAGGTTAATCCATTCGGTAAAGTCCCGGGCTTGCCGGGCATCCTCAAAAATAAAAACAGGGGCTCGCTGCATGCAGTCTACCGAGACGGTACACTTTACGCCGCCAGATAGGTTTACAGCTTTAATGCCACGGTTATACGACGCTACCAGAGTACCTTCTGTTGTAGCCAATGGAACCAAAAATGAGCCTTTTGCATGTTCTCCGTTTACGTCTATAGGCCCTGCAAACCCAAGTGGAATTTGCGCTACACCAGTAAAGGCTTCGATGTTCCCCCTAAGCATTTCCGGGTCGAAGGAGTATTGCTTTACGTGATTTAGCGGTTTGCCCGAAATTTTTTCTACGAATTTCTGCCTTTCTTCTATCGCCGCACTGCTGTAATCGTTTTCTTTGTTAAAAGGAATACGAATTCGCTCAGAGCCTTTTTCGCTGAGCGTATCTTCTACAGATACATGCAGCTTACCGATTTTCTCGGTTAAAAAGTTGAACTCCATTTGGTGTCGGCCTTTTTCAAGAGGTTCTGCTTGTATGTGAAACACCACAATATCTTTAAGCTTTAAAAACAGAGGCTTATCGGTAGAAAACTCAGATGGGTTTAGTTTTTTTCCGTCTTGTAGCTCCAGCTCTATCTTGCTGCTATCAATTTCTTTACCATTTATACAGATACCGTAAACGCCAACAATATGCGCATCGCTAAGCCGGTTTTTTATTTCGAACCGAATGCCGCTACTAGTGTTGCGAAGGCTGCCGTGGGTATATAATTTTTTTAGGATAAGGCTGGGTATTTTAAACATAAGTGCTCCGGAAGAAATTAAAGGCCGTTAAAGGAATAAAAGTCGGATATTGCAAATTGGAAAACGGTTTGCAACTGCGTGGTTTAATTAAAGAAAAGTTATTCAATGAATATAGCAACAGTTTCAAAATGTTTACAGCTTTTGGCAAGCAGTATAGTATAATGTGGCAGACCCCCCCTGTATCCATTACCCATTTTGCTGCAAAATGCAATGAATTGCGATGTGCTCTTGTCGCGTTTCGGGTTAAATCAAATATAAGTAATACATTTAAGTTAGGCTGGTTTACGTATTTTCCCAAATAGAATACGCTGCGACTCCATTTTTTGCTTTTCATCAGGCTATTCAACTCTATGAGGCCTGGTACTGTCCACTTTTTACGCAAATCTGTACTACTGTATGCAACAAACATCCGAAGAAAAAAATATGCGCGAGAAGCAGCTGGAAATACTTGAATCGCTAGAGCGGTTTAGCTTCTATACCGACAGTAACTTTCGTATTCCATTTACGGGTATCCGTTTCGGAATATCCCCTTTGATTGGATTTTTCCCAGTGGCTGGCGACTTCGTTGGCTTGTTGCTATCGGTCTATGTTGTTTTACAGGCCAAGCGAGCCGGAGCAAACAACAAACTGCTTTTTACTATGATCCGAAACGCGGTCATTGAATTTGTTGTCGGGTTGGTGCCAATAGCCGGAGATGCTTTCGATATGTTGTATAAAGCAAATACACGAAACACAAATTTACTTAGAAATTTCCTATATCAGGAGCTTGAAATAGAGCCTCCCAAAAAACTTCGTATTGGCATGCTTATTCTATTGTCTCTTGGGTTATTGCTGCTTTTCTGGATAATTATTACCATTTTATTTTAAAGATGAATGGGTCTATATCAAATAAAAAAAATTCACCCTCATATTGGAATATTCTGAGTTTCACTTAAAAACGATTGTAAAAGTCGCTGCTAATTTTGGATTTAGTGATTTTGATGTACACCCAAATGAAATTACAAATAGGTGAGGAGTAGAACCCGATGATATTAGAGTTAAAGGTGAAGAGCGTATTTTACCAAGTGGAAAAAAGTTTATTACCCTATTTGATTACTGGTCTAAAAAAAGCAAATCAGACTCAAAAGACATCAACGAACATTTATTGTTAATACTAAACAGAATTGATGGGTTAGAATCTAACTTAACTTACGCAAAAAGACCGTGTAGTGGCTACAAATCAACTTGTTT
>JAIULZ010000060.1 GCA_022565805.1 Balneolales bacterium | reverse complement strand
ATTTTTGATCCAAGGAAGAAGGCGGGCAAAAGAGTGGTTTTGCAAAGCCTTCTTAGAGACGTTAGTACCTTTGTTAATAGTAGCTTAAGCTTATTAGACCAAATACCATAAAGGAGATTAGCCCGTAAATAAGTCCGGGCCTTTACTCTTTATTTTATCGGAGTCGCCGCTATCGTCGGTGAGAGATACACCCATATACCGCATGGCCTTTATGGTAGCGGTTCTGCCCTTTGGTGTTCGCTGTATAAAACCCTCCTGAATAAGAAAAGGCTCATAAACCTCTTCTATGGTTCCTTTTTCTTCGTTTACTGCAACGGCCAGCGTGCTTAGACCCACTGGTTTTCCTCTGTATTGACCCGTTAATACCTGCAGAATACGAATATCCATATCGTCCAGGCCGTTAGAGTCTACGTCAAGAGCATTAAGGGCTTTATCTGCAAGAATATCATCAATTTCATTAAGGCCGTCTACTTCTGCAAAATCTCTGGCTCTGCGCACCAGCCTGTTAACTATCCTGGGTGTTCCCCTGCTTCTGCGGGCAATTTCGAAGGAGCCTTTATCGCTAAGACCAATAGCTAAGATGGAGGCCGTTCTTTTGGCAATGAGCTGTAGCAGCTCTACATTGTAATAATCTAGGCGTAAATCGATTCCAAATCGGGCTCTGAGCGGTGCTGTAAGCAATCCTTTGCGGGTAGTAGCGCCAACAAGAGTAAAGCGCTTCAATTCAATTTGTACACTTCTTGCGTTTGGACCCGAATCGATTACAATGTCGATTTTATAATCTTCCATAGCCGAATATAAATACTCTTCCACTACCGGATTCAATCGGTGGATTTCATCTATAAATAGTACATCGCCTTCATCAAGATTGGTGAGTAGACCAGCAAGGTCGCCTGGCTTTTCAAGCACGGGACCGGTGGTAGGCCGCATTTTAACACCAAGCTCATTTGCAACCACGGCCGCGAGCGTTGTTTTACCAAGTCCGGGGGGGCCGGATAAAAGCACGTGGTCGAGAGATTCGCCCCGCATCTTGGCCGCTTTTATAAATATGGCCAAATTATTTATAATTTTTTGCTGACCAATAAACTCCTGCAGCCGAAGGGGCCGCAGGCTGTTTTCAAAGGATTCTTCTTTGAGTTCGGCGTTTAAGTTTGGATTCGACAAATTGCAAATGGTTATGAGAAGTCTTTGTAATGAACAAGCAGAACTAATGCTGACTAAAAGAAGTGTAGTCTTATTTCTCCCGGAAAAGCATAAAGTATGTTGTGCATAGAATATACTGCTTTAGATTATGATCAGCAGAGATTCTGTAGGCCATAAACTAAATAAAGGAGCTGAATTAATCACTACTAAACTTCCCATTGTAGTAGTGTTGCAGTTTACGAGGCTTGGCGAAATCTTCAAGAACAAAGGATGAATTGGAGTCCGTAAGTTATCACGAAAAGAGACAATACGGCAGGTTTTCCCAAAAGAGGGGAGATTTATAATGAGATTGGTGAAAACCTGTTAACAAACTATAATCTTAATTATAGATTAACCGTTTACTACTCAACCATGTGTGGTTCAATCATTCGCAACAGCTCATGTGCATCGTATTGAAAACTGGCTTCCATATCCCGCACAGCTATAAGCTGTTCGATGGCGACTTCAAAGCGACCTTCATTTAAAAGCGCATTTGCTAAAAACCAGCGCACTTTCTCCAGCAACATATAATCGTCTGTAACAAATGGAACAGCGTTCAGGAAAGCTATTGATGCACGTCTGAAGTCTGCATTGTTGTAATAAATTATGCCGGCATTAAAAAAAGCTATACCTGCACGGGGATCATCCGGATAATTCCGGATTACGTCATGGAAAATAGCGAGAGCATCTTCAGAATTGTCTGAGAAAGCGGCCAAAAGCGCCGCGTCGAGAAGATGAACAATCTCTTCATCGGTTCCGGAATCCCTGGTTGCAATTACATTTTCAAAAAAAAGTGCATCAATTTCTGGTATGGTATATTCAAGCGGCTCAGACTGTATGGCCATAAAGCGCGATGGCGTTTGATCGCTTGATATTTTGAGCAGGTTAAGGCCAATTACTAATACAAGTACTGCAGCTACAGCCACTAGCCAGGGCGTATATAGTGAAAGATCAAAACTTCCGGAAGATTCCGGTTTATCCGGGAAAACCGATACGTGTGTCGGCTTTTCAGTTTCTTGTTCGTCCATTTTTGTCTGGTCTTGGCCAGAAGCAGTTTGGTTTATAGAAGCCAGTATTTCGTCTTTGCCTGCATACAAACTGGCGCTGATTTTGAGGGATTTGTGATGTTCTGGGTTTTCAACAAGAAATGCCCACAGCTGATCTTCAGCCTCCTGGCTCAATTCACCATTTAGGTATTGGTGAAAAAGTCTTTCTAATTCGGATTCATCTTTGAAATTCGGTTCCGTCATGACAGAATTTAATGAAATATTATTGATAGATAAATGTCGGTAAAAGTAACGCTGAGTCGATTGAATAGTTTGCTAATTTCAGATAGCGTGATTTTTTTGTCGCTTCGATGATTAGGTTTAATCGCTGCAGTTTTGTGAAAGTTTCATTTCAACCTCTTTGCCTGAAATACTCTTGCCCGACTCTTAGAGTCGTAGCTTAGCTTTTCCTTACATTTTTTGTTTTAGATTTTTTCTAATTTGAAAAGACTCAAGGTAATTACTAAAAATCTGCTAAGCGCTTCAGGGCCCATGAATTTCCATCTTCTTTTCTATACAGACCTGCAGCTGTTTATTAATGCGATGCTTACGGGTCCAAATATTGCCGGGGCTGGTATCAAGTTTTTCAGCAATTTCTTCTGCCTTTACTTTGGTGTCTTTCAAAAAAAAGGCTATTAATTCTCTGGACTTGTCATTCAGTTTTTTTACGCACTCTTTTAAAGCAGCCACCATTTCACTGTCAGCTAATATTTCTTCGGGGTTTGGGCTTGGTTCAGCAACAAAATCTATAATCTCTTCGCCGCTTTTCTGCTTATTATCACGGTATATTTTAAAATAAAGATGACGCGCAGTAGCAAGAATATAGGCTCCGGGATGCTTATCGGTAAAAATACCTTCTTCGAATTTATCCATTAATATAAGTAGCGCATCCTGTGCACAATCCTGCGCATCTTCGTATGGAGCCCGATACTTACAACGAAGATAATCAACAAGCACCACTCGGGATTGATCAAGCCAATAGCTCACCTGTTTCGCATTTTTTTCTGATAGTGCGTTAACCAATGAATTAATTTGACTAGGCATATGAATTATTGCTGTGTGAAAATTGAATTAGATTGGCCTAAACCGAAAGCCTGTTCATTCTATTGAGCAGTGTATTTCCCTAAAAAGGAGATTTTATAGCTTTTTAAGCTAAAATATTATTTTAATTTAGGCAATATGCTTTAATGAATTAAACAAGCGATTAAATAGTACCCGATTTAACTCAAACAAAGAGTAAAGTAAAAACAAAATGGTGATGGCTGTCTTAAAAATAATGGCGATATAGTATATTACAAGACATTGCAAAAGTATTTTTTGTTTTTATTTGATGCAGAAACAAAAATGAAAACCATGGTTTCAATGCTCTAAGGTTTAAGGTCTTCCTTTTGGAACAGATTAGCAGAGATAAAAAGGAGGTTTTGAGGGGACTTATTTAAGGAGCTTGAAAGACGGGTCGGGCTCTATGAGATTTAGCTTAGATTGCAGGAATATTTTGAGTGCTTAGTTTTGATCTAAAGCGAAAAAACGGAGCACAGGATATTTTCTTCAGGAAAGTCCGGTCATATTCAGCTTAGTGAATCTCTAAAAGAGTAAAATCTCTTAGGGTCTTTTCGATAATTTTGTAATTAATCAGGCAAATACAATCAACATAATTTAAAAGCGTACTATGTCACGTCAGTTATTTGGAATACTATTAATGAGTGCGGCCTTGGTTATGGCCTCCTGCTCCGGCAGTTCTCGCGCTCCATCTTCAACCGCAGATTCTGCTGAAGCATCATCACCCGAAACCTTTAATGGGCTACATTCAGGGGTTTACTCTCATTTCATGGATACATCTGTTCTGCCGGGTGATAATTTCTATCGATATGTAAACGGCGGATGGCTCAGGGAAACCGAGATTCCCTCCGACCGCTCGCGATACGGCAGCTTCGATGAGCTCCGCGAAATTGCTGATCAGCAGGTGCTTGAAATTATCCGTGAAGCGGCTGCCTCGAACGCTCCGGCAGGATCAGATAACCAGAAAATCGGTGATATGTTCAATTCCTTTATGGATACGGAGCGAATCGAAGAGCTTCGGCTCACGCCAATCGATCAGGATATAAAGCGTATTTTCAGGCTCACAACACATGATGATCTGGCCAGTTTTTGGGGAGAATACCAAAGATATCGCGCGGGTATTCCTTTTTCGGTATTTGTGGGTCAGGACCCTGAGCAAAGCGATCAGCACATTACTTCGGCAAATCAGGCGGGACTCGGGCTACCCGACCGTGATTTTTACCTGAATACAGATGAGCGCTCAGTAGCGCTGCTTCAGGCGTACCGGGAATATATTGAAACGCTTTGGGAACTGGCTGAGTGGGGGGATGGAAGTGAAGCTGCCGATAAAGTGATTGAAATAGAGACTAGAATAGCCCAAAGCCATTGGACACGCGTACAGAACAGAGATCGCAGAGCGACCTACAACAAAATGAGTATTGCAGAGCTTAATGAGCTGGCGCCCGGCTTTAGCTGGTATCGTTTCCTAAGCGACGCCGGTTTATCGGAAATTGATGAAATAGTGGTTCGACAGCCCACTTTCTTTTCCGAATTCGCCTCTTTCTACACAGAAATACCGGTCGAAGACTGGCGTACTTATCTTCAGTTTCATGTGCTTAGAAGCTCTGCATCAAACTTAAGCAGCGATTTCGACGAGGCAAATTTCAATTTTTACGGTCGCGTGCTAAGCGGTCAGCAGGAGCAGCGAAGCCGCGAAAAAAGAGCCGTATCGGCCACCGAAAGTCTGCTTGGCTTTATGGTTGGCAAAGAATATGTAGCCCGCCATTATCCCGCAGAAGCAAGCGAGCGTATGGCAGAAATGATAGATAATCTGCTTATCGCTTTCGAACAATCCATAAAAGAGCTGGAGTGGATGACCGATGCGACCAAGGAAGAGGCGCTCGCCAAACTGGCTACCTTTACCACAAAAATTGGCTATCCGGAGGTTTGGAGAGACTACGATTGTCTCGAAATCGACGCCACCGACCTTATGGGCAACATGCGCAGGTCTGCGGTTTGTGAATACGAAAGAAATATTTCCCGCCTTGGCGAAGAAGTAGATATTACCGAATGGGGCATGACTCCACAAACCGTAAACGCCTACTACCGGCCTTCGCTAAACGAAATCGTTTTTCCCGCCGCCATTCTGCAACCGCCGTTTTTTGATGTAAATGCTGAAGACGCCGTTAACTATGGCGGCATTGGCGCCGTAATAGGGCACGAAATTTCGCACGGATTCGACGATCAGGGCCGTCGTTCAGACGGAGACGGAAATCTGCGCGACTGGTGGACCGAAGAAGACGAGGCCGCGTTTAATGTGCTTGCGTAACGCATGATTGATTTTTACAGCGCCTACAATCCCATCGACGATATGCACATTAACGGAGCACTAGCTCTGGGTGAAAATATTGCCGATTTAGGCGGGATGAACGTAGCTCTGCGTGCCTACTATAACTCACTCGACGGTCATGAGCCTCCTGTAATCGACGGTTTTACGGGTGAGCAACGGTTCTTTATCGGCTGGGGACAAATCTGGAGGACTCAATTTACAGATGAAGCTCTTCGCAGGCAGCTTGTTACAGGTCCACACTCCCCCGGAAAATATCGTGTACTTGGCATTGTATCGAATATGCATCAGTTTTATGATGCCTTCGATGTGCAGCCTAATCATGAAATGTATGTGCCGGCCGAAGATCGTATTCGAATCTGGTAATATTCGGCAGGTAGTACTGCTACTAAGTAGAAAAAACAGTTTTCAACATTAATATCTAATTTTAATGCAGCCGTTCGGTTTACCTTCATAAACCGGACGGCTTTTTATTGGTATGGAGAAAACCAAAGACCCAATTTTAGTAGATAGAAGGCTGACCGACGAAAATCGTATCGAGCTGGTTATGGTTTTTCCTAATCCGGAAGCGGTAGATAAAAAACGGGATACCGTTCTCGAGGCGCTAGAATCAATGAAAAAGCAGCAATTCGAAATTTCTGAAACAGCAGGAAACATTACCTGCCAAGAAAAGTCTGGTTCTTCGCTATGGGGAAGAAACAGGAAACTTGAGTTCCAATTTTATGAGGGGTTCATTCTTGGCCGGATATCTGAAAACAGAATAAAACACCGCTGGCCAGAAATTCCGGCATGGGGCGCTTTTTGCGGGTGCATTATTCTATTGTATATAGCTGTGGCAGATGCAACAGTTTCACCTTTGTTTACAGTAGTAATTCTGGCGGCTTTTTCGGTCTACTTTTTCAATATAGGAAACAAGATGAGGCATAAAGCGGTCGCGGAATTACAACAAATGATTACACAGCTGGTCGGTGGGGAATCTTGAATGGAGATAACTAATAAGGGGATTATAGCAAAAATGACCGATGACCGATGACCGATGACGGAAGACGGAGGACCGGGGGGCAGGCGTTAGATGTCAGAAATCAGACGTCAGATGTCAGAAGTCAGAGGGCGAGCTCCAAAATAGGTTAGCACATCAAAACCGAGCCGAAATGGGGTGGTCTGTCTGTAGCCCGGGGTGGGTGGCCGCAGCGAAACACGGCGTGTAAATTAACACTACGCCTTAAGGGTGTCGTTTTTATTCTTCGAAACTCGATTCCGAACAATGCCGTTAGGCATAACCTGTATTGTAACCCCGGATGGAGGACTCCGCGAAGCAGTCCGGACTCCGGGGATTTCAGCAAAAATGACCGAAGGCCGGGGGGCAGGCGTTAGATGTCAGAAATCAGATGTAAGCGGTCAGAAGTCAGTGGGCGAGCTCCAAAATAGGTTAGCACATCAAAACCGACCCGCAGCCCGGTTACATATCCGTAGCCCGGTTGACATGCAGAGGGGGCTTACAAATTCGATGCGCTACTAAAGTGCCCGAGCCTTTATCTCCTTGAAATCTGGGAGTCTGTCGAGGGCAACCGGCTTAACGGGTGGTAATTCATGTTAAACCCAATAAAAAACCCGACCTCTCTTTTTCTGAGAAGCCGGGTTCAGGATCAAATTCACAAATTATAAACGAGTCTTTTAATTAATAAATGAGCCCGTCTTAATTTACGGAGTTTACTTTAGCAGCATCATCTTGCGGGTTAGCTGCACTCCGCTGCTTCGGTCGCTAAGTCTGTAGATGTACAAACCGCTTGCAAGTCTGCTGCCGTCGAATTGGAGCTGATGCGTACCTGCAGGCAGATTGGCGTCGGCAAGAACCGCAACCCGCTGACCCGCGATATTAAACACCTCTACTAGAACATCGGCCTGCTGTGGCAGCGCAAAGCTGATGTTGGTAGTTGGGTTAAACGGGTTCGGGTAGTTTTGCTCCAGCTTATGTGTAACCGGCAGCTCGCCAAATCCTTCATTTACGGAAACATCGCCCGTCTCGGTCACGGTAATATCACCCAGAGAAAGCTCGGCACGCGGTCCGCTGTTTACGTCAATATGATGATATTTCCAGCGTAGCTGCACGTAGGGATGACCCAAAGCTTCGCCGGGAAGTGGGATGCTGTCGAAAAATTGCGAATGCCCCTGCTCAACATTACGGATGTATTCAACCGGCTCGCCGTTCATCAGTACATCCTGAAACGAAGCCTGTGTTCCCACGCGATATTGTAAACGAATACCGTAAACTCTGCTATTTGGCAGCTCGGTACCGGCGCGGAAAGAAACAAAAAGAGCGTCTGCGTCGCGAGTGTCGAGTGCAACAACGGCCGCGCCAAGATCGCGATTTCGTCCGGTGTTAATGAAAGAAATACCGCGATCGCCCAAACCGTTAATTCGGGTTCTGCGCGTTAAATTATACGGAAACCCGATACTGTCTTCATCATCCTCGTGGTATTCATCTTCTGGAATATGGTAGGGTGATGTCATCTCGTCCCCAAGCTCCGGGTCGGTAATGGAAGACTGCTGGAAAACCATATTGGAGGGGAAACTACCGGCCGGCGACAGCGCATCCCAGAAATTAAAGTTGAAATCCCCATCGGCCATATCCCAGGCAACCGGGTTCATTTCATCGCCATCGAATGGCTCAAACTCAAAAACTGCGGTTACTTCAGTAATTGAGGCCGGATCAACAAAGACAACGGGTCCGTCGGCATCAACGCCTTCCCAGCGATCGAAACGATAGCCCGCATTCGGGATGGCCTCAAGCCGTACCGGAACGCCCGCAAAATAGGTCGCCTCAAATGGGTAGGGATTATTCCCAATACCATCTGTTTCCGAAGAAACTCTGATGGAGTTGAGTTTTATAACACCGGAGTTATTCTGGTTGATATTCAGTGAGAAATTAGCGGTACCGGAAAGATCAAAGCGCTCGATAATTTGGTTGCGAATATTATCAGGACGATCGGCGAGCCAGTTCTTCATACTATTTACGGTATTATTCCAGCTATTATAGTTGCTGGGATACTGCCATCTTCGGGTATGCTCAGCTACTTCAGCATCAATCCCGGCTGCCAGATTATTGATAACAGAATGGGCAAAGTCGGGATTAAAGACCGAATGCATGTGATCGGCGAAACGGTTAATAAAACTATGTTTAAAGGACTCGTTATCCATAAGCGACATTAACAGCTCGCCCTCCCAGTTTTCGTTCATGATAGCGCCAAAATAGTTGTGGGATGCATTTTGAAATAGCCCAAAACCGAAATCAATGTCGTTAAGGAGCCATCTCCAGCGACCATCCTTCGGGCCGGCTTCCGGATCAAACTCATTACGTGTTCTCCAAACTCGCACATTGGTTCTGGGCCAGTCGGTATTAGAAGAATAAATACCCATCACAACCATATTAATAAAATCGTCTACAACCATCTGCGTTTGCATATACTCATAGTGTTCGGCTTCCGCAAGGTTGTTATCCAGCGCATAATCGAGCATATCCATATAATGCTCCCGGCTTCCATCAGAAACATCGGGATTCCTGTTAAATAAAAAGTCGATATAGTCAAGATTTTCTCGATCTACACCGTATACACGATCAAAATAATGGCGGTCGTATCGCTCGCGAATATTATAAATACCCCAGTATTCGCCATTCAGGAAAAGAATAACCGGTCTATAATCCTGTGTTTCAATACCGGTATTCTGGTAAAGTTTATGAGCCAATACATCTCTGAAGAGGCTTCGGCCAAAGTCATTTCCGGAAGTTCTGAAAATAAGCCTGTTAAATCGCTGTACAGGCTGGTTTTCAAAAATTTTGTACTCAAATCTTGAAGTGCCATAATCAGCTCTGGAGTAAAGCCGCATGCTTTTGCGAGGGTAAGATCTTGTGAAATTGCCGTGAATTCGCATGCCCGCAAACTGAGCAAAACCAAGCTGACCGTCTGGCTCAAAAAACTCAATATGCATTAACCTTTCCCATTCATCCCCCCGCTGAAAATAATTTCCGCTGCGGTTTTCACCTTCTACATAATTTATTCCGGGCACCTTAATTCCGGTTTCAAAACTGAACAATCCATCCGGGTCGCTTACAAAAGAAACGACAGGCAGAGAATAGCGGTTAAAACCGGCTTCATCAATAAAAAAGGTTCTTACAGCAGTTTCAGAATGTTCTCCCGATGAATTAAAGCATCTGACGGATATGGAGTGAGACTTAAATATTTCCTCGGTAGGAGGAAGCCAGCCTGGTATGCCAGCGTCGCTATTGTTTAATGGAATAAGCGAAATGCCGTTAGGATCGCCTGCCCGGCTACTAAGCTGTATAGGCGCGCTAACCTGCTCCGAATCAGGATTATCCGGACCCGGGTTCGAGCCATTAAAGCTTACCCAAGCTGTGGGGAATTCATCCGGACAGCTTACAATCAGATTAATACTATCGGTGTAAAATCCTGCCTGATGAGAAAAGTTGGGCTGCTGTGCGATAGCAGCGCCAGGCAAAACGATCAGACTGGCAAAAAGTGCGTATAATGTGGTTAAGGGTCTCATTTATTATGCTGATTTAATTGTAAAAATCAAAGAATACGATAGATGCAGAGTAGTAAAGATAGCTGCGGCATAGTTTCGGATGGCAGCTTTTGTAAGGGCGTAAAACAGAGTTTACACGTGTCAGTATACTCGATATTATAGAATTAAAAGTATATCAAAAGATGTTTTTTTCGATGAAGCCCAATATTTGCTTGATGAATACCCTTTAGCCTTTTGAGTTTTTACAATTTAGAATGTTATATTTGAAAATGAAATATTGCCTTTTCAATTAGTTACTCCGATTACGCTTTGTGAATCTGCCAGCTTTTGAAAATAAAATATTTCAATTAGCATAAAGTCTATGAATTTTATGATTTCTATCTGTAATTCATTAGTTTATGTTTTGTCGTGAATAAGGTAAGCACAAGAGCGAATCTACAGCAGGAGCTTGAGAAAACTCCAGTGCAAATGCTTCGTAAAGACTTCTTTTAAGTTACATTTAGTATTCTGTAGTGTATATCTGGCTAATGGGAGAAAAACCCTTTTAGAAAGATCGCGAAGAATACTCGCTTTGCTTAAAAACTGCATTATGCATTAATTAATCGTTTTTAATTGCTTCAGCTGCTTGAAACAGGTAAGTACAGGTTCTTAATAATAGAATTATGTGTGATGTTTAGAACCGTGTAAATTTGTCTTGATGGTCTGATTTGCATGAAAAATGGTTATACATCCAATTGCTTTGTAAGATCGTATATAACTAATAGCTGTTTTATTCTTCAAACTTGTAATGTCCTGAAGTAGTTTATGCGCATCTGTAATTAAAACAATACATACTTTTGCAAGCTGTGTAGTAGTCCAGCAAGAAGATTTTCTACGCGCAAGTTTATTTAATATAAAAACAGCTGCAATTGACTACAGACAGCACATATTAGAATTAAATAAACAGGCAGAAAAGAAAAAACCGGTTATTGCTTGGTGTATCGTTAAGCAAGTTTGGTCTTATGATTACAAACCTGCGCAGAAGTTCCCTGAAATATCTGAAAAGAAGGAAAAATAACTTTATGAATAATTTATCTACCATTTTGAAATCGAGAGTGAATAACACAATGTCGGCGGCTAAAGCCGCGACCATAACAGCCGTATTTTTAATTGCCAGCCTGCTTTTTATGGCTCCGCAGGATGCCACTGCCCAGCAGTATACCCCCGCCGGGCTTGGTACAAATGGGCTTATCGGCTGGTTTAAGGCAGATAGTGTAGCGGTAGATGGGAACGGGAATGTGGAAACTATATTCAATTTGGGTTCGCAAGGCGGAAATGCAACTCAGAGTGATGTTAGCCTTCGTCCGGAGTTGATCCCTGATGCTTTAAATGGCTTACCTATAATCCGTTTTAATCAAGGCCCATATTTAGTTACGGGATCATTTTCCTCTACTATTGGGCAGCCTTTTACAAGTGCCGTACACATTAGACCTAATTTTATTCCGGGTAATGGGTCAATAGGTGTAATATATGATTCAGCTAGTGGTTCTGATGTGTTGTTATTTACTGAAACGACAACCTCTGGTTTTCCTCCAGTCGAAAGTAGGTCAATTAGATTAAATGCTGGTTTAAACGGTGCTTCGCAACCATATTTAGATCAAAGTTTTTTTACACAAGTTAATTTAATTAATGGAAATAGCTCTCGTCAGTCCAATTATACAACTGGAGATGAAACTACTCAGGGTGTTGGAAATAATTCTTTTGATGGTGGATTTAATATAGGAGCATATAAAGGCGGTTTTTTTCCCTACAGTGGCGATTTGAGTGAACTTATTTTTTACAGTCGATCATTGAGCCAAACGGAAAGAATCTTAATAGCAAACTACTTAAGAGCTAAATGGGGTGGCCCGATTGATGAAGATTTCGACAAGTTTAGCATTGTTACAAATAACAATCAAACTTTCGATCAAGAGCTGATCGGTATTGGCCGGGAGACTTCAAATACTGTTAGCCCAGTTGTTTCTACACAATCCGGAACCGGCGGGGTAAGAATTAGCACTACAGCAGCAACTCAATCAAATAGTTTTGTAAATACAAACGGACGTTATTTATTAGCCGCGCATAACGGTGAAGCTGCGGAGCTCGTTGCGCCTAATCCAGGTGACTCTTTCCGTAGAACAGAACGGGTTTGGCGTGTGCAGAGAACACTTCCTGACGGAGACAGTGGAGCGGGTGTAATAAATATAATTGTAGATTTTGCAAACAACCCCAACCTGGCTCCAGAGCCGGATGAACTTTTGTACCTTGTTTATAACGAAGATGACAGTAGCTTCACGCCGGCAACAACGCAAATTATTCCAATTAATTCAATTACACAGAGTGGTGGAACTGTTACTATCGCAACAGATGGCCGGTATTTCGAAACTGGTTTTTATGCGCTTGTTGCCCAGCCTTTTGATCCAAATGATCCCTCCAAACCGGGGATTGTATCAGATTTTGCTTTAGGAACAACAGAGATAAATGCTTCAACAAACTTGATTGGTGCTTACCATCGCGTAGAAATAACAGGCGGTGAAACCTTAGTACTAGTTCCTGGAAATCAAGGGTTACGTATCATGGATGAGTTAACTGTAGGGCCCGGTTCTGGCTTGCACATACAGCCCAATGCCAGTTTTAATACAACTGTGGAAAACTCCCGCATCTTTATTGAAAGCGGAGGCCGCTATCTTAATGAAGGTAATACAAACCCGACGCTGTTAATGGAAAGAGAGTTCGGAAGCAATGAAGGAGCCGAGTGGAGGCTTTTGTCTTACCCTATATCTTCACCCTCAAGTAGCTTTGCAGATTTTATTAATTATGATAGCGAAACAGGCACGGGCTTTTGGACACAGGGCAGACCCGGTGCATTATCTACAGTGGGAGCGCCAGGTGTACGTGAGTATGTTAACGGAAGTTTTCTAACGCCTGTTCCCGACCTGAACAATATAATGGTACCGGGCCGTGGATTTGCAGCTTTTGTGTATAATTGTAACCAATATACTACTAATACTTCTTGTGTAGGTGGAACAAACCCAAGTATTGGAGATTGGCCCAAACGTTTGGTTGTCGAAGGTATCGAAACCCGTTCAAACGTAACTATTCCAAGCCTTGGAGCAGGAAGCTTTCAATTAATTGGTAATCCATTTCCTTCATCAGTTAATCGTGCTGCCGTTTTAAACGCGAATTCGGGTACTTCCACCACAGTTTATTACTTCGATTCAGTAGCCGGTATATATAGAAACTGGAATGGCTCTTCTGGCGACAACCCTGGAAATGATAATTTGGCACCATTTCAGTCATTTTGGATTGATTTGGGAAATTTTACCGGTAGCAATGTAACGATTCCTGCTGAGGCAAGAAGAGTAACTACAGCTGACGGAAACACGGGCCTTTTAAATGATGGAGGCGACAGTAATCTCCCTCCTGCAATAGTATTTAGTATATCCAAAAATGATATCGAATATACTTCATGGGTTTCATGGTCGGCTGAGGGTAGCTTCGGCCGGGATTTGGATGATGGTTTTACGCTTACACCAATGTCACTTAGACCATATGTGAATGTGGCCACACTCGCAGACTTCGGTGGGTCTTCACTTACTCAGCTATCCATTAATAATTTGCCACTAAATAATGACGGTCCATTTACAATTCCGGTAGTAGCAGATTATCTGGTACCTAATAGCACAAACAATGGATGGGTGGCACAGTCGGCAGAACTTACCATTACATGGCCACAACTTAGAAACTTGCCAGACGAATGGTCAGTAGAACTTCATGATACCGAGACCGGCGCCGTAATTGATATGCTGGAAGAGTTTTCCTATACATTTACAAGTAATGGAAGTCTAAGTACAAGAGGGATAAATGAAGTTGCAAAGCAGATTCATGCTTCTTTAGATTCATTTAAGCAAACATACACAGATGATTCAGGTGTGAGTATATTATCGGATGGCAATGATACACGTCTTCAGTTAATTATTACGCCTGGTCCAGGTGAAAATAGCCATGAAGCACTCATTACCGGCCCGAATGAAGGTTGGAGAATGATTAGTGCGCCTTTCGACGGCGTAACCTATGAGAATTTACTAAACACAATCTGGACACAAGGATTTGCCGGAGCTGGCTCCGACAGTGGCGCCCCTAATGTTTTCTGGTTCGATGAATCAGATCGTGAAAATCCGCTAACCGGCGGCTGGAATGCTCCTGCCTCCATGCAAGACTTTGTGGGAAGCAGTTCTACAGATGTCGCTTTCTCTAATACGGCCGGAAAAACGGTGCTGGTATATGTTTATAGCGACGATAACGCAGACGGAACGCCAAATGGTTTCCCGAAAGTACTGAACGTGACCGGAGATACTTTTAGCGACACACGTACGAAGAACCTGAGCTTTACAAATCCTGCTGCAGAGGGTACAGGATTTAACTTAATTGGAAATCCATACCGCGGTCCGTTAAGCTGGTCGAGTTTAATTAACGACGAAGCCAATGAAGATGCCGGATTTAGCGAAGCTGTTTATATTTGGGATGCAAATATTGGGGCGAGCGGTGCATATAGAGTTTATAATGCATCCCTTGATCTGGGCGTAACCTTGCCCGGGAATCCTCAGCTTTCTCCGCTACAGGGCTTTTGGAGTCTCGCACTCGAAGAAGATGCAGAGATTACGTTTAAGCCGGATTTTGTAGTTCCGGAAGGTGCCGGTAGCCGTTCTTCAGACGAACCATCACCTTTCATTGTAATGGAAATTGAAGGCGGAGATGAGGCTTCACTTGCCGGATTTACTTTTACGGCAAACGGAAGAAACAGTTTTGACAAAGGGGATGGCTTATTGCTCGAAAGCCTCGGCAATAACTGGCTGCATCTTTTCTCTAAGGCTGAAACCGGACAGCGTTTGAGTTTGAATAACCTTCCGCTGGAAGGAAGCAGTCTTGAAATACCGCTTTACGTAGACGGTACGGTAAGCGGTGATATGAGCCTGAATATTCCGGCAATGGGCGGTCTTGGAGATGGATGGGTAGTTGAGCTAAGAAATGAAGCAACAGGTGCAATCTATCAGCTACATGAAGGTTTTGAGTTGATATTCTCGTTCGAGTCTACAGCCGAGGCAAGAGAAGCTGACAGCAATACCAACGGAATTGCCGCAGAATTAACCGTGCCTCAGCTTGCCGCTGCACCAGAAGCGGTACAGCCGTTCACGCTGTTGGTAACCTACGGCACTTCAACAAGCGCGGGTACCGAAACGGAGTTGCCAAGAGAGCTTAGCCTCAAGCAAAATTATCCGAATCCGTTTAACCCGACAACTATTATTGAATTTGCGATGCCTGAGCAGTCTCATGTACGGCTTGAGGTATTTGATCTGACTGGCCGCAGGGTAGCTATGCTGCTTGATGAGTCAAGAAATGCGGGTCAGCATTCGGTAATGTTCGATGCATCGCGTCTGGCTTCCGGTGTGTATTTATACCGGTTAAGCAGCAACGGAAAAATTATGACAAAGAAAATGACACTGATAAAATAGTCCGTATATTAGAGTATCGCCCCGGGGAGAAATACCGGGGCAATACCTTTTGATATAATACGTATTATTAGTTGTTCCAAGATATTTACTGTAGGACCCAAGCTTTGAGAATAAATTACACGACCCAATTGACTATGAGAAAATTAACTTATTTGCTTATCACAGCTTCTGCAATGCTTTTACTGCCTGTAGGCATAACCGCATACACAAGTTTATTAAGCGAAAACAACAAAAGTGAAGACGGAATCGTACATTCTGTTTTAATTACTGAATCTATATTCATTTCAGATGTTGCAGCTCAGTCTAAACCACAGCCTCCAAGAGCTCCTCGCAACAATGCTCCAATAGATGCTTTTGACAACTCCGATGCAGATCTTCATTCCCCTCCGGGCTTTTTTGATCCAATTGAAGAAGACAACCCTGAAGACCCCATACCACTTCCCGGTCTGGTTTGGCTGGCAATAGCTGGTGGTCTTTACGGCTTTAAAAAGATTAAAGACTCACAAGAAGAAAATTTTGAAAAATAGTTTTGAGTTTAAGAGCGATAATCTGAACTCTATTAGAAATTAGAATCAGATCAATTCTATTTATAAAAAGCCACGGTGCCATTATGGTAACGTGGCTTTTTTTTGATTAAGAAAAAGGCCGAAGAAAGATTGAGAGACTGGCAAACAGAGCATTGATAGCAAATTTGTTGGATAATAAAGAATGATGACAAATGACCAAAAATGGAGGGTTGGCTCTAAAATGGATTAGCATATCAATATACAGCCACAGCGCGGTGAAATATCCGTAGCAAAGTTACTATACTGTAGCTAAGTATGGCTCACAAACTTGCCGCGCAGTCAAAGTGTCGATTTCGCTAATGAAACTCGATATCGAATAATAACGTCTGTCAAGGTCAGCTGTTAAAAGGCATCAAAGTGTTAATCACAAGGCTTAGCATTCATTCATTCACTCATTAATAATTAAATAATATTGGGCAAGTAGCAGATAACATTGGCATAATCTTACAGTCATAAAATACAAGCGTCGCCAAAGTATGGTGATCGTTAGTGTAATAAATTATAAAATAAGATTATGATTTTGCTACAAACCAAAGCAGTTATATTTAAAATAAGCCTGCTGCTGTCTTTAATGGTATGGATGTTTGCCTGTAGCGACAGCTCAACCAATACTACAGAACCAGATCCTGATACAGACTTTATAGAGCTAAGCGGCGACCTGCCTACCCAAACTCTTACCGCCGATAAGAAATATTTACTTAAGGGACAGGTGTTCGTAAGAGATGGTCAAACGCTGACCATAGAACCAGGTACCGTACTTTTTGGCGATAAAAGAACAAGAGCTACGCTTATAATTGACAAAGGGGGCAAGATTATTGCCGATGGCACAAGAGAAAACCCGATTGTGTTTACATCAGCTCAGGAACCCGGAGTTAGAGACCGCGGCGATTGGGGCGGACTCGTAATTCTTGGACGCGCGAATGTTAATCAGCCAAGTCCGGCTATCGAAGGTATTACCCCGGAAGTATTCTTTGGAACAACCGGTAGCTCCGAGTTCGATAATGAAAGTTCTGGTATTCTTCGATATGTTCGCGTTGAGTTCGGTGGCATTGAGCTTTCTCCGAATAACGAAACCAACTCAATTACTATGGGTGGCGTGGGTCGTGGCACCATAATGGAATACAATATGGTTTCCTTTGGCGGTGACGACGGTTTCGAATGGTTCGGTGGAACTGTTAATGGCAAGTATTTCGTAAGCCACGCCATGTGGGATGATGACTTCGACTGTGATTATGGCTGGTCGGGTAATGTGCAATTTGGTCTTATTATCCGCTATCCCGGTTTTGCGGATCAATCGCAGTCTAACGCTTTTGAGTGCGATAACGGCCCAAATGATACTGATGTGACCCCATACACAACGGGTACTTTTTCAAACATAACCGTAATCGGACCGATTCGCGAAGGCGACCGCATCTCGAATGGTAACTATGCCCACGCCATCGATTTGAGAAGGCGTACTGCTGCCTCAATCTTTAACTCTGTAGTAACCGGCTTCCCAAGAGGAATCCGTATGAATCAGCCTTCTGTTTACCAAAACTATACAAACGGCCTTGGCGTGCTTCAAAATAATGTGCTGGTTTACGGTGATCCTGAAACAGCTTTCCTTGCAGGCTCGGGCGTAGATCGTGATGACGTTCGCGCATATTGGGAACAGCACAATACTGTAGTATCCGGTCCATTTTCTGATCAGATTCACCAGCAACTTGGCCTTAATCCGGAACTGTTTTTCGGTAGCAGACTTGCCGATAATTATGTTTCTAACCCAGACTTTCGGGTTACATCGGGTACACTTGCCAGCGGTGCAGATTTCTCGCACGCAAAATTCAGTGAAGCTAACAGACAAGGTTTCTTCGACACTTCTGTGAACTTCATTGGCGCTTTCGGAGCTGAAAACTGGATTGAAGGCTGGACAGAATTTAACCCGGTTCTTCGCGAATACTAAAAAGAAACCTTTCAATACAAGGCCATTATTACTCATCCGGCTGTATTGATTCAGGAACTCAGCTGACATTAGGGGACTGCCATTAGATGGTGGTCCCTGTCAGTATTTTCTGATAAAGGCATTGCAGTTTTTAGATGATAAACAATCGACTCCATTCAAACCATTTTTATTACAAACTGTGAATAAGAAGTCTAACAAAGAGCTCATCACCCTAAACCTTTCGCCCATACTTCTATTTATTCTGATGGCATTAAGTGCGCTCATTGCATTTGGATGCGATAATAAGGAAGAGAACCCGGAAGCTTTGCGGCCATTAGAGTTAACACTCGAAGAGCAGGCCGCAGTAATTGAATCAATAATCCGGTATGCAGGGCGAATGCCTGCAGCAGCAACCATTAATACAAGATATGCCCCGGAATTTGATGAGGAGTATAGGCTAAGGGCAGCAGAACACACGCTGGATTTCATTTTTGCCGATACTGTAAAAGGCAAAACATATCTATTAATAAGCCGGGATGCCAGAAGCCTGCATGCCCGCAGAATTGCAACAGGAATTGAGGTTTCGTATAACGAGTATAATGAGATAGAATCCTATAAAGAGCATTTCAGAACGTGGGCGATGGCAGCTCCTGAGCTGGATGAAAAAGGTTTTAAACTGTTCAAACTTATGAAAAACGGCGCCGATCTTAGCCCGTATTATCCCGAAAACTCTGGATCGGAAGAGTATATCGAATTTCCGAATTCAAGCGTCATTTTTAATACTAAAAGCAGAAGCTGGGAGCGAATAGATGCTCATCCACTGCTCCCATACTATGAGTTGAGAGACCGTTTATGAGAAAAACAGCACTACTTTGGACTAAGACTTTAAAAAAGCCATTAAGAAATAATATGATGCAGATTCAAGGGTTAGCGAAAATAATTTGTGCCGGTATGGCATTCTTGCTTGCCTCATCAGTTTCAGTATATGCATCAACTGCATTAGAAAGAGTCGACAAAATCCCGGAAAATGAAAAGGGCACGCTTTATGGTGTGGTTGTAGATGGCGATTTAGGCGAGGTAATTATTGGAGCTGCCGTGCGGTTGTCGGGCACATTAACCGGCGCTGCAACCGATATTGATGGACGCTATATCATCCGGAATATAGAACCGGGAACCTACGAGGTGCAGATTAGCTACGTTGGCTACACCACGCTTATTTACAGCGATGTAGAAATCGTAGCCGGACGCCGGACTGAGCTTAACGCTGTTTTAAAAACATCTGCACTGGATCTTAACGCGGTAACCGTTTCTGCATTAAGAGAGCAGAATACAGATTTATCTGTCATTCAGGATATGAGAAGATCTGCTCAGGTAATAAGCGGTATTTCGGCTCAGCAAATTGCGAGGAGTCAGGACGGAAGCGCCGCGCAAGTGATGCAACGTATCCCGGGCGTAACCGTGGTGGATGGTCGATTTGTAATGATACGAGGCCTTAGCGAGCGCTATAATCAGGTGATGCTGAATAACGTGGCCGCACCAAGTACGGAAGTGGATAAGCGAACTTTTTCATTCGATCTGATTTCCAGCAGTGCGCTGGATCGAATGCTGATTTATAAATCCGGATCTGCTGATTTACCCGGTGACTTTGCCGGTGGGGTTATACAGCTATTTACGGTTGAGCAAACAGGCGATAATTTTACTTCGTTACAGCTAGGATCTGGATTCCGGGCTGGAACAACCGGAAGAAGATTTATGCAGAGCGAGGGCTCACCGACGGATGTATTTGGCTTCGATAGCGGGAAAAGACGACTTCCGGGAGATTTCCCGGATCGTAATACCCTGCAGGGATCACCAAGAAATGCGGAGCTTCGTCGGGATGCAGCCCATAGGCTCGATAATAACTTTTTGCCAGAAGAAAGCACTGCCCTCGCAGATTTATCATTTGGTTTGTCGTTTGGAAGAAGCTGGACAACCGGCGCTGCAAATTCATCACAAAGAAGAAACTGGTCGAATATTACAAAGATAGATTTTTCACAATCGCATCAGCGGTTCGATCGTCCGTTTTTCCGCTATTTGGAATGGGAGGATCGAAATCGGCCCATTTTGCAGCGCTTTGCGTTTAATGATGAAAACTGGCAGAAAGAAAACAGAATAAGCCTGTTGAGTAATTTCGTGCTACGCATTGGAAGCCGAAACACATACAGCTTTAAAAATTTATTCACTCAAATCGGTGAAAACGAAACCATTATCCGTAGCGGCCAGGATTTTATGCAGCGCCCTGATGATGACTTAAGAAACTATCTGCTGGGATATCGCAGCAGAAGTATTTATACGGGACAAATTGAAGGTCGTCATCAGCTATCTGATAGCTATCGCTTGAACTGGACAGCGGGAGGAAGCTATCTTGGTGAAAGCGAACCTGATTTGCGTAGATTTAGAACTTTCAGAAACCAAAGTGACCCGGATCAAAGATTTACTATGCAGATGCCGCCTTCTTCCAATCTGTTTGATACCGGTCGTTATTACGGCAGTCTTGGAGAATATAGCCTCAATCACGGCACTTCCTTCGAAATAAAGCCGGAAAGCCAATTCAACTTCATTCGTACAGGATATCAGCTGGATTACAGAAACCGCAATTTTTCATCCAGATATATTTCCTATCTATATCCGGGCTTTTTTAATCCCGATGTGCGCGAAGAGCTTATTCGATTACCCTTAGATGAGATCTTCAGCCCGGAAAATATACGAACAGTAGACGGATTCGTGATAGAAGAAGGCACAAGGCCAATAGATTCGTATAATGCAAGTAGCATAACAGCGGCAACGTTTGTAAGTACAGAACTTCCGTTGGGTTCATACACATTTACAGGAGGTGTACGTGCGGAATACAGCATGCAGGAACTTCGTTCGCGGGATGATTTTCAGGAAATATTAGTGGAAAATCCTGAATGGTCTATTTTGCCGTTTCTGAATATCAGCTATGAGCTGAATGCCAAAACGCAAATTCGCTCAGGCTATAGTCGAACCGTAAACAGGCCGGAATTCAGAGAGCTGGCTCCTTTTGTGTTTTACGACTACAAGCTGGATGCAGGCAGAGCGGGAAACCCAAACTTGACCTCCGCCACTATAGATAATCTGGATCTGAGACTTGAATATTATCCGCGTCTGGGCGAGTTAATTTCAGTAGGAGTGTTTTATAAATATTTCAATAATCCGATTGAAAACAAAACTACGGTAACCACCGAGAGTCCGCAATTTGGCTACATCAATGCCGATTTTGCCCGCAACTACGGACTTGAATTCGAGTTGAGAAAATCATTTTCAGGCATGACAAACAGCCAGATTATAGATCGAATTTCAGTAAATACAAACGCTTCGGTGATTTTCTCCATGGTAGATTTGGGTGAATCTGCGGTGGCTCAATCCAGAGAAAGAGCACTTCAGGGTCAGTCGCCCTATATTGTAAATGCAGCAGTAAATTATGATGATCAGCAGAAAGGATATCAGTTCACGGCCGTGTATAATATTGTAGGTCCGCGAATCTTTTCAGTGGGTGATGTACTCTTCCCAACTATATATGAAATGCCGCGCCATAGTCTCGACTTAACCGCAAGTTTCAGGTTAAGCACTGCATCAACACTTAAAATCGGTGTATCGGATTTATTGAACGCCCCGTATGAATTCCTGCAGGACTCAAACCGAAACGATAAACCCGACCGCGGCACCGACGACGTAATCTTCAGCTACAGAAGAGGTCAACTCGTAAACGCATCATACAGCTTCACCTTTTAAGAAAAAATAATCCAGCGATAAAACGCCCCACGTTGCAGCCCCTCACTACTAAGGCCTCCGTGTTTTTTTGTCCAGCGGATTTAGTCTATGGGTGACGGCTATTGATTCAACATCTAACATCTGAACTAAGCAACGTTAACTTAACTTCCGCAAAAAAACGTGTAGTGGCTACAAATCAACTTATTTAACAGCTATAAAGAATGGCGATCTGCTATTCAGGGATAAAATTAGACAATTGGCAGAGGGTAAAAATGACCGAAAACCGAGGACGGGGAGAGTGGGAGAGTGGGTGAGGTGCTCATTCACTGGACGAAATTGACGGAGGACCGA
>JAIULZ010000059.1 GCA_022565805.1 Balneolales bacterium | reverse complement strand
CCTAAGTTATTAATTATTAATTAAAATTCTTAGACAGAGTTTATTTTACACCCTCCTTTTGTTTCTCGCTATGATGGGTTTCTTGAGAGGTAGCTGTTACGAGCTGTACCCTGGTCTCAAACATTACTAGTTTGATTAGGTTAGGTTTTGTAGTTCGGCTTGGGATGGCATCACGGTTAAAAACCAACATATTGGCTGCGCGTCCTTACATTAAAGTTGGCGACAAGTTTTCTAATTCCTTCAAGACAAAATTCAGCTTCATTTTTTATAAAAAGATGATTAAAGGCTATTATTTTATCTCACTTCCGTTAGTTAGATAGTAAATCTTATATTGTTACTATAAATAATACTAACACATTGCCATACTAAACAGGCCAAAGTGCAAAAAGATCATCAATACAAAATTTTTACCGATCCCATTCATGGCTTCATAAGCGTCCCTAAGGGGTTACCGCTTAAGCTTTTGGATCATCCTTTTGTACAACGTTTACGCAGAGTACGGCAACTTGGCCTGGCCTATAATGTTTTCCCCGGGGCGGAGCATTCCAGATTTTCTCATGCTCTGGGTGCTATGGGGCTTATGATAAAAGTTTTGAATAATCTGCGCGAAAAGAATACCACTATTACGAATGCAGAATATGATGGGATGCTAGCCGCTATTCTGCTGCACGATATTGGCCATGGTCCGTTTTCTCATACGCTGGAACATACTCTTATTCGCGACTTTCACCACGAGTTGATGACGCTAGCTTTAATGAAAGAGCTCAATCAGCAGTTTGATGGTCAACTCGACACGGCAATTCAAATTTTTACGAATCAGCACAGCAAGCCTTTTTTACACCAGCTTATTTCGTCGCAGCTAGATGTAGACCGGATGGATTACATAAAACGAGACAGCTTTTATACGGGGGTACAAGAAGGCTCTATTGGCATTGATCGTATCATAAAAACATTGCGTGTACATCAGGGCAATATTGTAATTGACCGGAAGGGAATTTACGCCATCGAAAACTATATCATGGCCCGTCGTTTTATGTATATGCAGGTTTATCTTCACAAAACAGTAATCAGTGCCGACACTTTGCTGCGATCATTATTTAAGCGTGCAAGAGACTTAATAAAGGAGGGCTACAAGCTGGCGTTTCCATCACTTGCATTGCAGTATTTTATTGAAATGTATCCGAGTGCAAAAAAAGGAATACAGCCCGACCTGCTTAGTCTTTATACTGCTTTGGATGATAACGATGTACTTATTTGTATTAAGCTGTGGCAAAATGATAAAGACCCAATTTTATCGGATCTGTGTCAACGTTTTTTAAATCGCAATTTTTTTCGGGCATCTGTTTCTCAGGAGCCGCTCACCAAGGAAAACCTGGAAACCGTACAAAAAAAGACATCTGAAATACTTCGAAAAAAGAGAATGCCTTTCGATGAACGTAGTTGTTCCTATTATCTGGAAACTACCATTACCCAAAACGAGGCCTATAAATACCAAAACGACAGTCTGTATATCCTGGATCATCCTGGTACAGCTGTAGAGTTTTCCCGTGCGGCAGATGCCAGGCATATCGAGGCTTTGAGCAAGCCGGTATTAAAGCATTACATCATCCATCTAAAGGAAATAAGGCCGTTTTAAAATTAATTTACCAGCCAATACGGCCTCTTCTTTCAGATTCTTCCCTACTTTGTCTTCGCTGATCACGTGGTGGTTCGGGCACATAGCCTGCTGGCTGTTCGAATGCATCGAAACTCCAGTTACCGGTGTCGTCGTCGCGCACACGAATGGCCCACTCAGCAACAATAGGTAGCGCAGTACGGGCACCCTGCCCGATCAGGCTTCTTTCAGGAAAACGGATTCGGCGATCTTCACCTCCAACCCATGCGCCTGCCACAACATGTGGAAACATGCCAATAAACCAGTTATCGGCGGCATTATTTGTAGTTCCGGTTTTACCGGCCACATCTTGCCTGATGCCCATATTTCGCATCCTCACTCCTGTACCGTGGCCCCATTCTCCACCGCTTATTACACCCCGCATCATATCAACCATAACATAAGCTGTTACCGGACTCAGCACCTCTTGTTGCATTTGCGGCGGCGCTTCATAAAGCACATTCCCTTCGCGATCTTCAATCCGCAAAATAGCCACGGGATCCATATATACACCGCTATTTGCAAAAGTGGCG
Organism: Balneolales bacterium; assembly: GCA_022565805.1. Taxonomy (GTDB): domain Bacteria; phylum Bacteroidota; class Rhodothermia; order Balneolales; family Cyclonatronaceae; genus Cyclonatronum. Next base: position 20,201 of record JAIULZ010000059.1, on the reverse strand, counting down.
TAAGAATTTACAAGTTCGAGCAGATTTACATGACCGGTTCCTAGCGCTATTGAAGGCACAGCCTCCATTCGCGATTTGATTCCCATTCTTCGGGCCATTTCTGCAATTTGTCGCGCAGCCGGAAAAAGATCCTCGAGCTGATCGGTATCGGGGGCTCCGGCAATTTCGGGCAGTAGCCTAACTGTAACGTTGTTTAAGCTTCGGGCTAAAGCTTCACGCATGGGCACCATTTCCGGACCCGGTGCAATAGACATATCATTTGGAGCCCAGATTCCGCCCTGCCGGTCCCGGAAACTAATGGGGAATCGGGAAAATTCATGATAAGGCTGGTATCCATTATCAATTGCAAGCGCGTATACAAACGGTTTAATTGTAGAACCGGCCTGTCTGTTAAGACCTACGACATTGTCTCGTTGTATGGTTGAGTAATCGGTACCACCAACCCACGCTAAAACATGCCCTGTACCGGGCTCAATAGCAACAAAGCCGCCTTCAAGACGTACCCTGCTACGCTTTATTTTATCTACAAAGTCTGTATCTGCCATAAGCGAATCGAAAGCAGCTTCGCGGCTCATTCCCAGTTCCCTAACAGCCATCTGAAACTCGCCGGATTCTCTCACAAATTCATCTAAATGTCGTTGAAAGCGCTCGAAATAGCGTGGCATAAAATCGCCTTTTCCACGATCTCCACCCCATACGCGCACAAATTCTTGCTGTAAGGAATCAATTTTAACCTCCATAACCCTCTCGGCATGGCGCTGCATGTGGGCATCGATTGTAGTGTGAATGACCAAGCCATCCCGAAATAAATCATAACCGTTTTCATCTGCCCATCGAGTAACCTGCTGACGCACATATTCGCCAAAATAACGGCTTTGGCGCGTTGCGGCTCTTGGGCGCTGATAATCAAGCTCAATGGGAATGGCAGCAAGTTCGGAGAACTCCGCATCTGAAATAAACCCCCGGCGATTCATCTGACTAAGCACAATATTTCGCCGACGCTGCGAACTTACCGGACTCAATCTTGGATTAAACCTGGAAACTGCCTGAAGGCTGCCAATTAAGGTTGCAGATTCTTCTACATTTAAATCCCGTGCAGACTTATTAAAATGGGTGCGCGCTGCAGATTCAATACCAAATGCACTATTGCTAAACTCTACGGTATTGAGATACATTTGTATAATTTCGGCCTTGGTGTAATTACGCTCTATTTGTATGGCCGTGAGCATCTCGCTCAGCTTTCGGGTTACGGATACTTCCCGCCCGATTGAGCGATATAAATTTCTTGCCAACTGTTGCGAAATTGTAGAACCACCCTGCGGAGCCCCTCTTAAAACGTGATACGGAATAGCCAGAGTACGCCTCATATCGATTCCCCAGTGGTTGTAGAAACGATGGTCCTCTGTGGCAATTAGGGCGTTTACAGTATGTGGTGAGATTTCATCTATCGTTACAAAACGCCGGTTTTCTATAAAATATGTGTCTAAGGTTTCGCCATCCCGGCTAAGAACAAAAGAAGCGATATCTGTTCTTGGGTTTTCTAATTCCTCAATAGACGGCAGCCCTTGCAAAAGGTAAAACAAGAAAATAGTTGCTACCAGCAAGCTAATTAAAATGAGAACAGAAAGACTCGAAACTAAAACACGCATTGGGGTTGCAATAAAGAAATCCAAATAAGATTTCTTACTATTCTTTACGGCTGTCTCCTTAGACTCCTCGGCTTTTCTCCGTGCCGAAATCTCCCTGCGATAGTCAGGATCATTTAAATATCGTTCTTCATCGTATGGTTGATCACCGTTCATTCACTGATAATACTTAAGGTGTAATATTTAAAAATGTAGCATTTTGGGCATTCCATCTAACGAGCAGGAATTTTCCATTAGTGTACAAGGCTAACGTTTGATCTAAGCCAAAGTTGCCGAGGTTCAAATACAAGCGATGTGCTCTTTCTATGTATACAGGTCTGTGGTGATGACCACATAAAATTATATCTGTACCGGAAGAGCCCTTTTCCAGAAAATCCAGAGCCCATTTATCCAGTGGTGAAATAAAGGCATTTACTTGATGCGTGAGATGCGGATCCCGCAGCTTTGATTTATGTGAAAACTGACGCATAAGTTCAATGCCCTGTAGCGGCGGAATCAAACTCTGATATATTTTTAAAAAATACGAATTTCTTAAGAGCCGATGAAACGCCGGACGGGGAAGCTTCATCTTCTTGTCTTTTAGACCGTCGCCATGTAGCAAAAGAGCTCGTTTATTACCGAAATGTACTACACGGCTTTCGCCTTCTATATCCATACCGGTTGCCAGCATGCGTGGCCCGATCCAGTTATCATGATTTCCGGTTATATAAAGCACCTTACTTTGCCTGTTAAACATTTCAAGCTTTTCCAAAACCTGATTACCGTAAGCAGGCCAAACGCCTCTGTACTCCATCCAATAGTCGAACAAATCACCCAGAATGCATAGCTGTAATTTTTTTTCCATCAGGAAATCTAAAAAGCTTAAAAAGCGCTGTTCAATTATTTCATTCAGCTCATTTCCATAGCCGCCCAGGTGCACATCACTAATAAAAACAACATCGCCCTCAATTGGTGCAATCAAACGCTCTTCACTCATTTGCCTTTATTAAAAAGTCTTAAAAGCTGCTCAATTTCACTTTCGGGAATAGTAGGATTGTCTGCCTGTCCCGGGTCAGACAGTTTTGGCGAGACATTCGATCTTGAAGTAGTTTTATTTAAAACTTTTGTACGGCTTTTGCTATTCTGCACAGCCGTTGCTGCAGTTGAGTACATTTTTTTCAAAAAAGGTGCGGTGCGCAGATTATCGACAGAATAGAAATAGGCCAAATGCCTGATTTCTCTATCATCTGTAACTACTATCCAACGATCTTTGGCATTATCTTCGGCCATGATACTAATAATAACTTCATCGGCGGTTCTTTCCCTTGAAAAATGAATTTCAAGCCGCTCCGAAAATCCGGAAAGCTCAAGAGGTACTCCGTCGAATACAATTTTGGCTCTTTTATTTGTACATACACAAAGTTCATCAATTTGCAAGCAGAAAGCGGTAAATGCCTGCCTCGAATTAAGTTTTAGAAGCTTATAAAGCTCCGGTTTCTGATGAATTACATTATGTGCATCTATCAGCCATTTCCGGGCAGGTTTATTTTTTTTTGATGGCATTGCGATCTATTTTTTTCGACTTGTAATGTAGCTTACCAGCCTTTCCATATCGTGTCGTGCCTGATTTTCCGGAAATTCTCTAAGCAGAGAAAGCGCTCTTTTACTGTAAGACTCCATCTCAAGAGCTGCAGATTCGTAACCACCGGATTCGTGCACAAATTTAGTAATTATGGATACATCATTATCTGTCTTTTTTTCTTTTCTAAAAAGAAGCTTCATCTTTTGTCGCGTCAGGAACGAGGAGTTTTCGAGAGCTTTAATAAAAGGAAGCGTTATTTTCTTTTCCTTTACGTCGTTCCCAACAGGTTTTCCAACATCAGCAACTCCATAATCAAATAAATCATCCCGAATCTGGAATGCAATACCTAAATCCAGGCCAATCTGGCGCATACGATCTACTAAAACCCGGTTTTCAGTTGCTGTAAATGCACCGCTTTCTGTACAAGCGGCTAGTAAACTTGCCGTTTTATCACGAATAATCTCAAAATACTTCTGTTCCGTCATATTTTGCAACTTACTTGCTTTAAGTTGGCGCAATTCGCCTTCGCTCATTGCTTTTACCGCTTTAGACATTATTTTGAGTAGTTCAAATTCGTCTGCATCTAAAGAAACAAGCAGCCCTTTAGAAAGCAAAAAGTCGCCTAATAAAATAGATGCTTTATTTTTCCATACTTGATTAAAACTTAAAAAACCTCTTCTTTGCTCTGCATCATCTACTACATCGTCGTGTATTAATGTAGCAGTATGCAACAGCTCAATCATGGTAGCAGCCCTGTAAGAACGAACTGTTACTTTACCGCAAAGCCGTGCAGAGTACAGCACCAGTATAGGCCTAAGCTCTTTACCCTTCATTTTATGAAGGTATTTGATCATTTGATCGAGAAGGAAAACGTCTGTTTTTATCTCTTGTTTAAAAAACTGCCGGAATTCTTCCAGTTCTTTGGCAACGGGCTGCCTCAGCAGATCCAAAGTAACGGGTATTTCAGAAAAATTATTCAAGGTTGATGGTGAATTCACAAAGGGGGTACAGGTCTTTTATTTTAAAGTGGTATATTTACACATGTGCAGAGACGAACGTATAGAAACTTGATATGCCAAATCGTAGTAGTTAATTTGGTTATCCTAGTTAGTTTTAGAAACTAAACAATAATTCTTTTGAAAACGATCAAAAAAATCGGGGTTTTAACAAGCGGCGGCGACTCCCCCGGTATGAATGCCGCAATTCGTGCAGTTGTCCGTACGGCCTTATACAGAGGGCTGGAAGTTACAGGAATTCGCTATGGCTACCAGGGTGCTATTGAGGGCGATTTTATTGAAATGCAGAAACTAACCGTTTCGAATACCATCCAAAAAGGTGGTACCATTTTAAAATCGGCCCGATCTAAGGAATTTATGACCGTGGAAGGAAGAGCCAAAGCTGCAGAAAATTTCCGAAACAATGGAATTGATGCTCTTGTGGCTATTGGTGGAGACGGTACCTTTCAGGGCGCAACTGTCCTGCATCAGGAACATGATTTTGCCGTAGTTGGCGTTCCTGGTACTATCGATAACGATCTTAGCGGAACCGATGAAACTATCGGCTACGATACCGCCCTGAATACAGCCTTGCAGGCAATAGATAAAATTCGCGACACCGCAGATGCCCACGAACGAATGTTCCTTGTAGAAGTTATGGGGCGGGATGCCGGCTTTATTGCTCTAGAAACGGGTATTGCCTGTGGTGCCGAGCTTACATTATTGCCAGAGACCTTAAACCATTTAGATGATGTTAAAACCTCTCTTCGTGAAATACTAACCAATAAAAAGCGTAGTACGCTGGTTATTGTGGCAGAAGGTGACGAATCTGGTGGCGCAATGAAGCTTCAAACCGACCTCAAAGAAGATTTTGCCGATATAGATATGAGGGTTTGCGTGCTTGGCCACATACAGCGTGGGGGCAACCCCACAGCCCGCGATCGAGTTTTAGCCAGCAGGCTTGGTTCTGCAGCAGTAAATGCACTACTCGATGGCCATGAGAGCGTTATGGTAGGAGTTGTAAATAATAACATAAAACTGACCCCACTAAAAAGCGGATGGAGCAAGAAGAAGAGCATACAAATAGAAATGCTCGATCTGAATAAAATTTTGAAATAAATTTACAGACCTATGATTCATTTTGACCTAAGCGGAACCAAATCCTTTCTTGAAAACCAAAGCCTGGAATCTGCTTATGCAGATGTTTCACAAGCATTTAAAGAAGTTCAAAACAAATCCGGGCACGGACCAGAATGGCTGGGTTGGCGTGATATTCTTACCTCGCCAAATGATGCTTTATTGAGTGAACTTGATACACTTGGCTCTGAGATACGTGAGAAAGCCGATGTTTTTATTATTTGTGGTATCGGCGGTTCTTACCTTGGTGCAAGAGCAGTAATTGATGCACTTAGTGGTTTCTTCGATCGCAACAAAGGACCGGAAATTATCTATGCCGGACATCAAATCAGCGGTACATACTTGCATGATTTGCTCAATTATTTAAAAACACCAAAGGCAGATGGTTCTCAGAAAAGTGTATACATCAACGTAATTTCTAAATCGGGTACAACAACCGAAACTGCGCTTGCTTTTCGGGTATTACGTAAATGGATGCACAATACTTTTGAAGACGCTTCAAGACGTATTGTCTGTACAACAAGTGCCAGTGGCGGAGCATTAAATAAGAGCATTGATCGCAATAGCTACAAAAAGTTTGTTTTACCAGACGATGTAGGCGGCAGGTTTTCTGTTTTAACGCCGGTTGGGCTTCTCCCTATTGCAGTTGCCGGTATCGATATTCGCGCACTATTTTATGGTGCAGTATCTGCCTGTAAAGAAATTGAGAGTAAACCCGAAGATCTTCTAAACTATGCAGCTACTCGATTGGCGTTGTACAAATCGGGCAAAGCCATGGATATGATAGCCAGTTTCGAACCAGAGTTGGCTGGTATTGGCGGATGGATGCAGCAGCTTTACGGAGAAAGTGAGGGGAAAAATGGCAAAGGCATGTTTCCTGTACTACTAAGTTTTTCGACCGACCTTCATAGTGTAGGCCAGATGGTTCAGGATGGTCAGCGTAATATGATGGAAACTTTTCTGGTGCTAAATAATCCTGCCTACGGGCTAAATATTGATGAGGAAGACGACGACTCCGACGGGCTCAATTACCTGTCTGGGCGAAGCTTCCATCATGTTAACCAGAAAGCCTATGAAGGTACTAAAGAAGCGCATATTTCAGGGGGAGTTCCATGCGTAACTATAAGCATGGATAAACTTGATGAAGAACATCTTGGCCGCTTTATTTACATTTGCGAATTAGCCATCGCGGTGTATGTGTACGCATTAGACGAAAATCCATTCGATCAGCCCGGTGTAGAAGACTATAAAAAAGCAATGTTCAGATTACTTGGCAAGCCAGGAAATTAAGCTATATTCCGAAAAACGGATCCCGAAACCAAAACAGGATCCGTTTTTTATTTAAGCTTATGTTATAGCTGTATTATTTCTGATTTCTGATTTCTTTAAAATTTATATAACCGTTATAGACTTTCGCCCAACCCTTTTCCTAAATCTAAATAAATAGAACCTGTATTAAAGATATTTATCTCAGCTTCTGTGATTGCAGGCCTGAAAGACATCATAGAATTTTAACACGCCTGTAAACTTATTATTCGACCCTGCAGTAAAAATTCCAATGCAAACAAACTCCAAAAAGTACTTTACCGCAATTGCCGGCAATATTGGCGCGGGCAAATCATCTTTAACAGGTCTACTATCCAAACATTTTGGATGGAAGCCATACTATGAGTCAGTAGATGACAATCCCTACCTCTCCGATTTTTATGAAGACATGAAAAGGTGGAGTTTTAATTTACAGGTTTATTTTTTGTCCAGCCGTTTCAGGCATCAAAAACTACTGATGCTCAAGGATGAAAGCTACATACAAGATCGTACTATTTACGAAGATGTAGAAATATTTGCCAGAAACCTCTACGAAATGGGGCTTATGAGCGAGCGCGACTACCAAAATTACAGCTCATTGTTCGAAGAAATGACCTCCTATCTTAACCCGCCGGATTTACTCATCTATTTACGCGCAGATGTGCCAACGCTTGTTAAGCAAATACAGCAAAGAGGAAGAGACTACGAAACGACAATCCGAATAGATTACCTGGAAGGGTTAAACAAGTTATATGAAGATTGGATTAGCCGATACCCTTATCAAAAACTCATAATAGAGACCGATGGTTTAGATTTTGTGAACAATAAAGAAGACCTCGGCAAAGTGATTGAACTGGTAGAGAACAGGTTATACGGCTTATTTTCTTAACACGAACTGTCGGATTGATTTTATAAAGTTCTAGCTGTATATTAACAAGCTTAATATAAATCATGTATGAAGTTCAGAATTAGCGAAATACCGGAAAACAAATCGGTGAGGGAAGTTTCCTACACAATAGTGGAATTTTCATTGCAAGCCTATGAGCATAAAGACGTAAGCTTGCTCATAAATTTCAATAAACAACCCGGAACAGTGTTGGTCGACTTTGAGGTACGTACCGAAATTCTGCTAATATGCGATCGGTCATTAGATTCTTTTGAATACCCTGCAAAAGCTTCCTACAAGATTATTTTTAAACAGGGGGCTGTAGATCAGGAAGATGAAAGACAGGCCATTAGACCTTTAAACGTATCTTCTAATCAGATTGACATCAGCCGAGAAGTTAGGGATAGCTTATTATTAAGTATACCTATCAAAAAGCTGCACCCAAGATTCTTAAATGAAGACGGTTCAGAAACTGAATTTAATGCAGTATTTGGCGACGAACCCAATTCTGAAGATAGTAACGAGGTTGTTGATCCCAGATGGGACGCCCTCAAAAAGCTGAAAAACAATTAACTAATCACATTTTTAATTATTAGCTGAATAGCTTTTATTATTATGGCACATCCAAAACGAAAAACATCTAAGCAACGTAAGAACAAACGCAGAACACATCAAAAGCTTGATGATGTAACGCTCTCCAAGTGCGAAAACTGTGGTACCATGCACAAAAGACACCATGCCTGTGCAGATTGCGGGTATTACAGAGGCCGCCAGGTTCTTGCCGTTAGCTAATTTACCATAAATCATAGCAGGAGATTCTATGATCAAAATTGCCGTAGATGCAGTTGGAGGAGACCACTATCCACAAAATCCAGTAGCAGGTGCTATAAATGCTGTTTCCGAAAGAGACAGCATGCACATCATACTACTTGGTCCCGAGAAGTTGATTTCCGAAGAAATTGAAAAACAAGGCTATAGCGGTAATAAAATCAGTGTGGTAAATGCGCCCGACATTATTGGGATGCACGAATCTCCTGCCACTGCAATTAAAACAAAGCAAAATTCCTCGATTGCAGTAGGCCTTACTATGCATGCCAAACAAATGTGCGATGCTTTTTTTAGCGCCGGTAATACCGGAGCATTATTAGGAGCATCCATGTTTATTTTAGGCAAAATTGAAGGTGTTCATCGCCCCACTATTGGCAGTATATACCCATCCATAGATGGCAATAAATTTATGCTCGACGTGGGTGCTAATATAGATGTTAAGCCAGAGGCACTTGTGCAATTTGGCTTAATGGGTAAAATCTTTGTACAGAATTTACTTTCTATCAAAGAGCCCCGCCTTGGGCTTATGAACGTTGGTGAAGAAGAGGAAAAAGGCCGCGAAGCCGTACGTCAGGCCTATCAGCTTTTAAAAAACCGAACTGATTTCGTAGGCAATATTGAAGGCCGCGACATTCTGCAAGGTAAGGCAGATGTTTACATTTGTGATGGATTTGTGGGTAATATGTTACTCAAACTCGGAGAATCTATACCAGAAAATGTTCTTAGAATTTTGAAAGTTTCAGAAATTGGACAATCTTTATCTGATGAGGAATTCGGGTTTATAAAAACCACTTTACTCACTGCCTTATCCGCTTTTGACTACCAGCTTATTGGGGGTGTACCCTTTCTCGGAGTAAATGGAATCAGCTTGGTGGGTCATGGTGGCAGCTCGGAGTTAGCAATCAAAAACTCCATATTTACAGCAGAAAAAATGATTCAACTTAAAGTGAATCATCAGCTCCGGGAAGCGCTGAACTAAAACCAAACCATCTTTACATGCCTGATAAAATAAGAGCAGTAATCACTGCTTCAGAGCATTATGTGCCTGATTATGTGCTTACAAATAAAGAATTGGAAACACTCGTCGATACAAACGATGAATGGATACAATCCAGAACCGGAATTAAAGAGCGTCGTATTTTAAAGGATGATGATAAAGCAACATCCTTTCTAGCAGCTGAGGCCGCGAAAAAAATTCTGGAATCCAGAGGCATCGAAGGCCATGAAATAGATTGTATAATACTGGCTACCGTTACCCCGGACTACCTGTTTCCAGCTACAGCTTGCCTTGTACAACGAGAAATTGGCGCTACCAATGCATTTGGTTACGATATATCGGCAGCGTGTTCCGGTTTTTTGTTTGCACTCTCTACAGGTGCCATGATGATTGAGTCTGGCAGGTATAAAAAGGTTCTGGTATTAGGTGCAGATAAAATGAGTTCTATTGTCGATTACACAGATCGTGCTACATGCATCATTTTTGGGGATGGCGCTGGCGGGGTATTGCTCGAACCCGATACTGAAAATACCGGAAACGGCATAATCGATTACATACAGCATTGCGATGGTAAAGAAAGCGAATTGCTTTGCCAGCCCGGTGGGGGAAGCAAAAACCCAACTTCCGAAAAAACAATCGAAGCAGGTATGCACTATCTTAAACAGGAAGGCAGGGTTGTTTTCAAAAAAGCTACAGAATCTATGGCAGGCGTATCAGTAGAGATTATGCAAAGAAATAATCTTACAAACGACGATGTAGACTGGTTTGTACCTCACCAGGCGAATGAAAGAATAATTACAGCTACTGCCGGTCGCATGGGGCTTACTATGGATAAAGTGATGCTTAACATAGCCAAATACGGTAATACAACTGCTGCAACAATTCCGATATGCTTGTCTGAATGGAAAAACAAGCTTAAACCCGGCGACGATATTATTCTGGCCTCGTTTGGAGGCGGATTTACCTGGGGTTCTATTTACCTTAAGTGGGGGTTTAGTCATGAGTAAATCTGCACTTTTATTTCCTGGCCAAGGCTCACAAAAGGTGGGCATGGCAAAAAATCACTATGAATCTAATGCAGATTTTAAGGCCATAATAGACGAAGCGAATAGTGTACTGGGTTTTAGCATTTCTTCTATAATGTTTGAAGGCCCTTCCGAAGACCTTCAACAAACGGAAAATACACAGCCCGCTATTTTTACGCACTCTGTTGCTCTGTTCAAAACTCTTGATATTTCTGCAGATGCAGTAGCCGGTCATAGCCTTGGCGAATTTTCTGCACTTGTCGCTTCTGGTGCTGTATCCTTTGCCGACACCCTGCTAATCGTTCGTAAACGAGGTGAACTAATGCAAGAAGCCGGCCGGCTTAACCCCGGCACGATGGCTGCAGTTATTGGCATGGCAGACACAAAAGTCGAAGAAATATGTACTCAAGCAAGTTTAAGCGAAACCGACCTCGTTGTACCAGCTAACTTTAATTGTCCCGGACAATTGGTTATTTCGGGACATGAAACCGCAATTGACAGAGCTATTTTGCTTCTTAAAGAAAACGGTTGTAAAATTGCAAAAAAACTTCCGGTAAGCGGAGCGTTTCACTCGCCTTTAATGCAGCCTGCACTTGATGGTCTGGGAGAAGAGCTTGAGAACCTCAAAATTTCCCGCCCGCTTTGCCCAATTTATTCTAATTATACAGCAGAAGCTACGAGCGATCCGGATGTCATCCGTAAAAATGTGCTTAATCAGCTTTTAAATCCAGTTCGATGGACGCAGACTCTACTCAATATGAAATACGCCGGTATCGAAGATTTTAAAGAAATCGGGCCGGGTAATGTGCTACAGGGGCTGGTAAAAAGAACATTAAAAGAAGTCCGGATATCGGGCGAGGAGTAAAACAATGAATATATTTACACTAAAAGGCAAGAATATTCTTGTAACTGGTGGTACCAGAGGTATAGGCAAAGGTATTGTAGAAGCTTGTGCAAAAGCAGGAGCAAATGTTGCTTTTACGTATGCCCGATCAGCCGAAGCTGCCGAAGAACTAAAGAAGGAAATAGAACAAAACGGAACAAAGGCATTAGCATTTCAGGCAGATGCGGTAGATGCAGCCCGCGCAGAAGAAGTCGTTTCTGAAATACTCAAAGAATGGGGAAGCTTAGACGTTCTGGTTAACAATGCCGGAATAACCAACGATACCCTCATTATGCGCATGAGTGAAGATCAGTGGGATTCTGTTATCAATACCAATTTAAAGAGCGTTTTTAACTACAGCAAAGCTTGTGTTAAGCCATTTATGAAACAACGAAATGGCTCTGTAATAAATATTAGCTCTGTGGTAGGTCTCTCAGGAAATGCGGGGCAAACCAACTATGCCGCCTCTAAGGCTGGAGTTGTAGGCTTCAGCAAATCATTGGCAAAAGAGCTTTCGTCCAGAAATATCCGGGTAAACGTTATTGCTCCCGGCTATATCCGCACAGAAATGACCGATAAATTATCGGAAAAAGTAATGGAATCCATTAATAAAAGTATACCAATGGGGAAGGCAGGCGATGTCGAAGATATCGCAAATGGCGTACTATTTCTTGCATCAGATGCATCACGCTATATAACCGGAGAAACCATACGTATAGATGGTGGAATGGCCATGTAGCCAAAAGCTTCCTTAATTGTTGAAATAATTCCTTATTTTAGTACATTCTTATTTACAGTAGTGTCAAAGCTGAATTAAATTCTTCACATACAAAGAATACAAACCATAAACCCTTATACAAATCAACATGTCACAAGAAATTGCAGATAAAGTAAAGTCAATAATCGTTGAAAAGCTTGGTGTAGACGAAGCTGATGTAACCGAAACAGCGAATTTCACCAACGATTTGGGTGCAGACTCTCTGGATACCGTAGAATTAATCATGGAATTCGAAAAAGAATTTGATGTTAGTATTCCGGATGAAGATGCCGAAAATATTGCAACTGTTGGCGATGCCATCAAATATCTTACCGATAAGAAATAAACACCTTTAAACGTGTTTTTTCTGTTACACTGCAACGTTTAATGTTTATATAACATAAATACCTAAGCAATAATTAATGTCTGTACGCAGAGTTGTGATAACGGGGATGGGTGCAATTACTCCCATTGGTAATAATATTGATGAATTTTGGGAAGGTTTAAAAGCCGGCCGCAGTGGTGCAAGAACTATAGAGCATTTCGATACAGATAGATTTGCCACTAAGTTCGCTGCCATGGTTCAGGGCTTTGATGTCGCTGAACACATGGATGCTCGCGCAGCCCGCAGAATGGACCGCTTTAGCCAGTTTGCTGCAGTAGCATCAGACGAAGCTATCGCTAATTCCGGCGTTAACCTAGACGAGATCGATAAGAACAGAGTTGCTGTTTTAATCGGTACTGGTATAGGTGGCATGGATACTTTCTATAAAAATTGCCTCGATTACCAAAAATACGGGCCTAAAGGGATATCTCCCTTTTTTATCCCCATGCTGATACCCGATATCGCTTCTGGTCATGTTTCTATTAAATATGGATTTCGTGGTCCTAATTATTGTGCAGTATCGGCTTGTGCTACCGGCTCTCATAATATCGGGCTGGCATACGATACAATAAAGTATGGCCAGTCCGATTATGCGGTTTGTGGCGGTGCAGAAGCCCCTATTATTGAGATGGGTGTCTCTGGCTTTAACTCGATTAAAGCAATGTCTACCCGTAACGACAATCCCGAAACAGCCTCCAGACCTTTCGATAAAGACAGAGATGGCTTCGTACTTGGCGAAGGATCCGGTATCCTGTTTTTGGAAAGTTACGACAGTGCAGTTGAAAGAGGAGCTACTATTTATGCAGAGATCGTAGGTTATGGTTTTAGCGCAGATGCTTACCATATAACCGCACCAGATCCGGAAGGAACCGGTGTAATGCTCGCTATTAATGAAGCTCTCAGAAACGCAGAAATTACACCCGAGCAGGTAGACCACATCAATATGCATGGAACATCTACACCGCTCGGTGATATTGCAGAAACGAATTCTATTAAAAAAGTTTTCGGGGATCATGCTTATAAAATAAATTTGAATTCGACCAAGTCTATGACCGGGCACATGCTCGGAGCCGCAGGTGCTGCCGAGACTATTTCTACGGTACTGGCTTTATATAACGATTTGATCCCACCTACGATTAATCATTTTAACACAGATCCTCAGTGTGATCTCAATTATACTGTTAACGAAGCACAGGATCGCAAAATGCAATATGCTCTAAATAACGCTTTCGGGTTTGGCGGTCATAATACCACCCTTGTGCTGAAAAAATTTGACGACTGATTATGATTGGCAGAATACAATCATATTTTGCCAAAAGATCACTTGACGAAGATTCTAAGCTTAAAATTGAATTTGTTGAGAGGCTGATTGGTGAGCCCGTTAGAAAACCTATTTACTTTCTTAGGGCTCTAAGGCATCGATCCCGATTAATTGAAGACGGGATGAAGGAAGTAGAGAGCTACGAGCAGCTGGAATTCCTTGGTGATGCAGTACTTGACCTTATTGTAACCGAAATTTTGTTCGAACTTTTTCCCGATCAAAATGAAGGCTTTATGACTAAGTTGCGCTCAAAACTGGTTAAAGAAGACACCCTCGCAAGTTTGTCGCGCGAGCTTGGGCTTACCGATTATATTGAAGTTGGCACAAGAGTTAAAGGCCAAGGTATAGAGCTCAAAAACAGCGTGTTATGCGATATTTTTGAAGCCATTGTCGGTGCTGTTTATAAAGATTTAGGAATTGGCATAACCCAAAAATTCGTTAGAAATGTGTATAATAAGCACATCGACATTAACGATGTGAGTGTTACTCAGGATAATTATAAAAGCATTCTGCTAGAGTTTACACAGGCCAAAAAAATGTCGGTTCCAGAATATGTCATTATTAAAGAAAGTGGTCCGGATCACGATAAGACCTTCGAAATAACCGTAAAGATTGGCGAAAATCTGCACGGTTATGGCAAGGCTAAAAATAAAAAGAAAGCAGAACAAGCTGCTGCCCGGGAAGCCCTTTCTGAGTTGAGTTAGTCCTGAATGCTGAACAGCACATCCTCTCGAGGATTAATTATATCATAAGTTGTTTTAGCCAGTTTTCGCTTTGTCGGGACTTAGTATGCCGGTTTAATACTGGTGATTAGGTTGTATTAGTTTTTTTTGAATGTTTAACCCCTTTGATTATGATTGAGACAAAAGCCCCTGTACATTCAGAGCGGTTTAGTGTAAACAAAACTACTGAATCAAGACTCTCGAATATTGATTATAACAATCTGAGATTTGGCGATGTTTTTGCCGATCATATGTTTGAGCTTAGATATGCAAACGGTAAGTGGGATGAAGGAAGAGTACTGCCATATGGCCCCATTCAGGTAATGCCCTCCTCAAATATCCTTCATTATGGACAGGGTGCTTTCGAGGGTATGAAAGCATTTACAGCCAAAGATGGCAATATTCATATTTTCCGTATTCCGGAACACTACCAAAGATTCAACAACTCTTGTAAGAGAATGAATATTCCATCGGTACCGTACGATGTTTTCCACGACGCAATAGTACAGCTTGTAGATTTAGACCGTAATTGGGTACCAAAAGATGAGTTAAAGTCTCTATACCTTCGCCCATTTATTTTTGCTACAGAAGAATTTCTTGGCTTAAAGACCTCCACCACCTATCGATTCATGGTTATTACCGGTCCTGTTGGCAACTATTACAGAGAGGGAATTAACCCGGTTAAATTAACCACAATGCCAGATTATGTTCGTGCAGTTAAGGGTGGCGTTGGAAATGCTAAAGTACCCGGTAATTATGCTGCGAGCCTGTACCCTGCCCATCAGGCAATGCAGCAAGGCTATGCACAAGTTTTATGGCTTGATGCACTTGAGCGCAAATATATCGAAGAAGTTGGCGCTATGAATATCTTTTTTGTTATTGATGATACTATCATTACATCTGAATTAACGGGTACCATTCTACCTGGCATTACCAGAAAAACCGTACTTGAGCTTACGCGCCACTGGGGTCTTAATGTTGAAGAACGCCTGATTTCCATAGATGAACTTATTAAGGCAAATAAAGAAGGCAGATTAACCGAAGCGTTTGGATCCGGCACAGCAGCCGTAATTTCACCTGTCGGACTAATTCATCACAAAGGCGAGACCATTACTCTAGATCAGGAGAGAATGGGGCCTGTTGCCGAAAGGCTTTACAACACTATTACCGGTATTCATCATGGTAGAATAGAAGATGAATTTGGCTGGTGCACGGTTGTTTAACTCTTAACTACTCATCATTAGGGGTTAATTATCTTTTTTTGAAACAATTATTACAACCCCTGTTCTCTGTTCAATTACGTCCTTAAACTTCCAAAAAGCATGTTTCTTAATTCAAGACATGCTTTTTTGATTTTTCGACTAATAAAACCTATTAATGAATGAAAAGAAACGGTCAACTCTGTTCATTTTTTTATTCTGAGTTGGAAGATACTCATTAGTTATACTAGAACTATAATTGATTTAGTATTTGTGAGTACAGTAAATATTTTTAGTTTAGTTTATAACTGCATACAACAGATAAAACAGCACCGATAAACCACATTTAAATCAGGAAAACTAAATATTGGTGATAAAAAAGGCCAAAATGCTGATTCTCAAAAGGCTAAAAGTCTTAGCGCAGGTAGAAGTATAAAAAACGTTTTTCAGAAACTTTACACGATTTAGTTAAACCATTATACGACTTCATAAATCGATAAATTGCCTATACCATACTCTCTTAGTTGTTTCAGGTTTTCTTTAATCAATCATTTTTTTAACTCGTAACCCGTCTCACTGATGAAAGCTTATCATGATCTTGTTTCCCGCGTTTTAGAAAACGGTACTCTTAAACCGAATCGAACCGGAACAGATGCTATAAGCAGTTTTTCTGAAAACTACAGTATAGACCTTTCCAAGGGTTTTCCTTTACTCACAACGAAAAAAATGGCTTTCCGCTCTGTTTTACTGGAGCTTTTATGGTACTTACGCGGTGAAAACCACATACGTTGGCTAAGAGATGAAAAAGACTGTCACATTTGGGATGCGTGGGCAGATGAAAAAGGCCATGTTGGACCAATATATCCTGTACTTTGGCGTAAGTTTCCTTATACAAGTTACGAAGAATTGGAGTTTGAAGGTGTCGGGGCTTCTGTTAAGACTGATTTCAGGACCATGAAAGAGTTTGATCAAATACGGAATGTGATTGATCAGATAAAGAAAAACCCCTATAGCCGAAGACTCGTAGTTTCTGCCTGGCACCCAGGATTAATTGATCAAATGGCGCTCCCACCCTGTCATCTGATGTTTATTTTTAACGTAAGTGGTGGGAAGTTAAACTGCCATCTTACACAGCGCTCAGGTGATATTGCCCTTGGTATTCCGTTTAATCTTGCATGCTATGCCGCTTTAACGATGATTATTGCTAAGCAAACAGGCCTGGAACCGGGTATCTTCTCTCATACTATAGTGGATGCGCATATTTACGTTAATCATGTAGACGGGCTAAAGGAGCAGCTTAGCAGGGAAGAGTTTCCGCTTCCAGAGCTTCACTTTCCGGATAAAGATATTGATGATCTTAAATTCGAAGATTTTGAGCTTAAAAATTATAAATATCATCCGGCTATTCGCTTTGAAGTTGCGGTGTAATTCTAAAACGGGTTAACCTGAACTATAATTGACTCATAGTGCTTGTTAGAATCTACATTACCTATTTTGTAGAAAACAAAAACCAAAATGCCTGAATTTTCATTAATTGTAGCTCACGACAAAAATAATCTGATTGGTAATAAGGGAAGTCTACCCTGGAAACTTCCTGAAGATCTGCGGCATTTCAAGCAAACAACAATGGGAAAGCCCTTGCTCATGGGTAGAAAAACATTTGAAAGTATAGGTTCAAAGCCATTACCTGGTAGACCCTGCTATGTTTTAAGTAAGAAGCTATCGGCCGGCAGGCCACTGAAGAATAGACTCGCTAATAAAGAAAACGCGTTTACAGTATTCGAGTCTGAAACAGAAGCCATAAGCTATTTTAATACATCTGATTACGATGAAGTTGTTATAGTTGGGGGCGCAGAAACCTACAAACTGTTTCTGCCTCATTGTAACAGACTAATTATTAGCCTTGTATATGGTGAATTCACGGGCGATACCTACTTTCCTGACTACTCCAATCTTCTCAATACTTCATTTAAGCTTAGTAGCAGCACATCATATAACGACTTTCAAGTATTGGAGTATAAAAGAATTTCGTAAATCTGCTGCCTTATCCAGCACTTTTTAACCAATGATGTAATACCTTCCGGCAAATTATTACCACTTTGGTTATTTACTATTAATAATTTCTGAATCTAACAAAAAGCCCTGTACACTTTTTCAGTATACAGGGCTTTGTTTTCTTTAAATGATTGCAATCAGAATGTTAAGGTAATGACAATGAAACGATAACTAAACCTGAACAATCTATTTTAATTCGGCTAGTTTAAGTCGGTTAATCGCCCGCTTAAGAGCAAGCTCTTGTTTTGCAATTTCCGCCGAATCTACCTTCGATTCTTTATATTCACGAATTGTTTTGTTGGCTTTTTCGCGAGCGGCAATAGCGCGCTTAACATCGATTTTGGATATAGGCTCCGCAGACTCTGCGAGCACCATCACATGATTATCGTGTACTTCTACAAATCCACCATTAACTGCAAAATAAAGATCATTACCATCTTTAAGACGAATAGTTACTTTCCCAATATCAAGCATGGACATCAGGCTAGCGTGATTAAACTTCACTTCGAAAGCACCTTCGGTACCCGGTAGGTTAATACCAGTAGCCAAACCCTCATACACAGGACCATAAGGTGAAATAATACTTGTCCGTATCATGGAAAAATCCGAATTGATATTGCTCAAATTAAGTGTTTTATATTTGACTCTTTTTAAGTCTACTTTAGAAACTTTTGAAAAAATAATACAGGATAAAAAGTTTTATCCTGTATTATTTTGAAAGTTCAAATACAACTTAGACTAGACTTAGGCTTCTGCCAGAATCTTCTCGCCTTTAGCCATAGCTTCTTCTATAGTTCCTACAAGATAGAAAGCATTTTCCGGCAGATGATCCAACTCGCCATCAAGAATCATATTAAATCCTTTAATGGTATCCTCGATTTTCACATACTTGCCGTCAAGACCGGTAAACTGCTGAGCAACGAAAAACGGCTGGCTCAGGAAACGCTGTACACGGCGCGCGCGAGAAACAATCTGCTTATCTTCATCAGAAAGCTCATCCATACCAAGAATCGCGATAATGTCCTGAAGATCTTTGTATCGCTGAAGCAACATCTTTACGTTTTCGGCACATGCATAATGATCTTTACCGATAGTAAGGGGATCAAGAATACGTGAAGTGGAATCCAGAGGATCTACCGCTGGATATATACCGAGAGATGCAATCTGCCGCGAAAGTACCGTGGTGGCATCAAGGTGGGAGAAAGTTGTAGCAGGTGCGGGATCGGTAAGGTCATCGGCAGGTACATAAATAGCTTGTACCGAGGTAATCGAACCTGCTTTTGTAGAAGTAATACGCTCTTGAAGCGCACCCATCTCCGAAGCAAGCGTAGGCTGGTAACCTACCGCAGAGGGCATACGGCCAAGAAGAGCCGATACTTCTGAGCCAGCCTGTGTAAAGCGGAAAATATTGTCAACGAAAAGAAGAATATCACGGCTCACTTCATCACGGAAGTACTCGGCAATAGTAAGACCGGATAGGGCCACTCGTGCACGGGCTCCCGGAGGCTCATTCATCTGACCGAAAACAAGCGTTGCCTGACTCGACTTGAGAGCTTCGTGGTCTACTTTAGTAAGATCCCACTCGCCTTTTTCCATGCCTTCCTTAAAAGCTTCACCGTAGTTAATTACGCCCGATTCAATAAACTCACGAAGAAGGTCATTCCCTTCACGGGTACGCTCACCAACACCAGCAAAAACTGAAAGACCACCGTGTTGCTTGGCGATATTGTTAATGAGTTCCTGAATAAGTACAGTTTTGCCTACACCTGCACCACCGAAGAGACCAATTTTACCACCTTTGGCATACGGGCAAAGTAAATCTACAACTTTAATACCCGTTTCTAACATTTCAGTAGAACTGGAAAGATCTGTAAAATCTGGTGCGGGTTTGTGAATCGGAGAACGACGATCGCCTTGTGGTTCACGAATGCCGTCGATAGCATCGCCTACAATATTAAAAAGCCGGCCGCGAATATCTTCGCCAACTGGCATAGAAATCGGAGCACCGGTGTTAATAACTTCCATTTGACGAACCAAGCCATCGGTAGAGTCCATGGCGATGGTTCTAACTCTGTTTTCGCCAAGATGCTGAGCAACCTCTAAAACCAGCTTACGGCCGTCTTCAGTATTAATAGTTAAGGCATTCAAAATCTGTGGAAGATGGCCGTCCGGAAAGTCACAATCGACTACCGGTCCGATAACCTGGGCGACGGTACCATTATTCATGAGAAATGTTTTTTGTAATAATTACGGTTTGAGGGAAAATTCGCCGGATTCCCATCCGGTTTTTCAAAATAGTAACAAGTTGCCAAAGATACTTTATTTATACAGTAATCGCAACAATAGACATCATCCATACAGTGTCTGCGGGTTCCGGTAATCTGGTAAATAAATGGTATTCGCTACTTGTAAAGTTAATCCGCATAGCCCGTATTTATCCGGGTATATACGAAGTGTTTCGCCAAATAATCAATTTAAAAGACTTTCAAAAACCTTCTA